>JBOGWW010000337.1:0-3551 GCA_050693655.1 Actinomycetota bacterium
CTGCTGATCTACAGCCAGCGTCCCGAGGCGACCCGGGTCGCCGGCTACCGCGCCTGGCAGCGGCTCGGGCGCCAGGTGCGGAAAGGCGCGCGGGGCATCGCGATCCTCGCCCCCTGCGTCTACCGCACCAAGGTGAAAGACGAAGAGGGCGAGCGCGAGCATCGCAGCCTGGCGGGCTTCCGGGTCGAATATGTGTTCGACATCTCCCAGACGGATGGGGAGCCGATCGAGGAGCTCGACGCGATTCGCCCGCAGCTTCTGGGTGGCGACGCGCCGGTCGCGATCTGGGACGCGCTGGTGGCGCTCGCCCGGGAGGCAGGCTTCGAGGTCGTGCGCGAGCGCAGACGCAACGAGAACGGCTACTGCGACCTGGAAAGGAGAATCATCGCGGTGCGTCCCGGGGTCGCCCCGGCGCAGGCGACCAAGACGCTGGTGCACGAGCTCGGGCACGCGCTGCTGCATGCAGACGGCGTGGTGCGGAGCCGCGAGCTCCAGGAGGTCGAGGTCGAGTCGGTCGCCTATGTCGTGTGCGGCGCGCTCGGTCTCGACACGAGCGACTACAGCTTCGCCTATGTGGCCCGCTGGTCGGGCGGGGCCACCGAGCTGGTGAAAGACACCGCCGCGCGGGTGATCGGCTGTGCCCAGAAGATCCTCGCCGGACTCGAGCTCGAGTCCTCGAGCGAGACCGGCTGACGAAGAGGCTAGCTCGATTCGATTCGACCATCGGCTCGTGGTCCCCGAGACGACTGTTGAGCCTCTTCGACTGCCGCAGCCGAGGGTCGAGGTCGGGCGAGGGCCCTTCGGTCGTCGTTCGGACCTCCGACCTAGCACCGCGCACGACCGTGTCAAGGGCGCGTCGTCGCTGACGCTCCTCGCGTCCTTGCGGATCCCTGCCGGACCCTTGTCACCGTCGTCGGCGCGGTGCCGGAGCGGTCGAAAGACGACGACCGAAGAAGGCGCCCATTGCCCCGACGGGCTCTCGATCCCACAGGCACCTGTAATTAGTTCCGGCGTGCGCGGGCGCGCCTCTTGCCTTCGTGCATTGCCTTAACGCGAGGGATCGGGATGGTGTGGCCCTCCTCGACCAGATCTGAGCTCAGGATCTGAGGTTGGGGCATCTGCTCGGCCCATGGATCACCCTCGGCAATCGACTGCGCCGCCGTGTGCACCGTGAAGTCCGCCGGTGTGACCCGGTCGAGTTCATTCCAAGCCACCGGGAACGAGACCGGCACTCTCGGACGAACGCGCGGACTGTAAGCGGCAACGACGGTCGCCCCGCCGGTTCGGGTTGAATCGAGGAATACCTTGCCCTCGCGGTCTTCACGGACGAATGCAGTGGTCGCCAGCGCGGGGTCGAGGCTTTCAGCACGTGCAGCGATCGCACGGGTGGCGGCGGCCACGTCATCCATCGCCATCTGCGGTGCAACCGGTACGAACACGTGGAGGCCCTTCGCACCGCTGGTCTTTACCGCACCTGCCAAGCCGGCGTCGGTCAGAGCCTGGTGGATCAGTTGTTCAGTCCGCACGGCCAGCGGGAATGCCTCCATCGACGGCGGGTCCACGTCGAGCACGAGGTGCGTGGGTTGGTCCCGTTGATCAGCGCGGATCAGAGTCGGGTGATACTCCACCGCGCGCTGGTTGGCGAACCACAGCAACGTACGATGGTCGTTGCACAACGCGTAGGACACCTCGCGCTTCGCGGCCTCTGCCCATAGCGAAACGGTCCGTACCCACTCTGGGGTGTACTTGGGAACGTTCTTCTGCATAAACAGCTTGTAACCACGAACGACCCGGATAACGGAGAGTGGCCGATCGAACAACTCCGGAATGAGCCGATCGGCAACCGCATCCAGATAGTCGACCAAATCCCGCTTGGTAGCCTCCGCTCCCTCGAACAGAGGTCGGTCGAGGTTGGTCAACTGCACTTCATGGCGCACCTCATCGCTCATCGGTTCACCTTGCCTAAGTCAGCGAGCGAGAGCAACCCCACGGGGCCAGGCCACCGGCGTGACGTCTTAGCCCTTTGGATCGCCGCTCCGGGGGCTCGAGCCCCGTTTCCCTGCGGAGGTCGGTAAGGTGGCCGTCATGTCTGCGAGCAAAGAGATTCTCGAGATCGAAGGCCGCGAGGTGACTATTTCGAATCCCGGGAAAGTCTTCTTTCCTCGCACCGGGCACACCAAGCTCGACCTCGTTCGTTATTACGTGGCGGTAGCGGATGGGGCGCTGCGCGGGGTTCACGGCCGCCCGATGGCACTCAAGCGCTACGTGGACGGCGCCGAGGGCGACTTCTTCTTCCAGAAGCGAGCCCCGAAGTCCCGACCCGAGTGGGTCGACACCGTGGAGCTGAGCTTTCCATCCGGCAGAACGGCCGAGGAGATAGTTGTCAACGATGCCGCTCAACTCGCGTGGGTGGTCAACCTCGGATGCATCGACCTCAACCCACACCCCGTTCGCGCCGACGACCTGGAGCACCCCGATGAGCTGCGCGTCGATCTCGACCCGGTGAGGGGCGTCCAGTGGCCACAGGTCCAGGAGGTCGCCCTCGTTACTCAGCAAACCCTGGAGGATCACGGACTCGTGGGGTGGCCCAAGACCTCTGGCTCGCGCGGCCTTCACATCTATTGCAGGATCGAACGCCGGTGGGGCTTCAGCGAGGTACGCCGCGCCACCGTTGCGCTTGCTCGCGAAGTCGAGCGAAGGGCGCCTCAGCTCGCAAGCAGCAAATGGTGGAAGGAGGAGCGCCACGGCGTCTTCCTGGACTACAACCAAAACGCCAAGGACCGCACGATCGCGTCGGCCTATTCCCTGCGTCCAACCCCCGATGCGCGCGTGTCAACTCCGGTCCACTGGGAGGAGGTCGCGGATCTAGAGCCGGAGGCGTTCACGATAGACACGGTGCCTGAACGCATCACTGCCCTGGGAGACCCGTCCGAAGGAATCGACGAAGAGTTCGGTTCCCTCGAGGCCCTTCTCGAGCTTGCCGCCAGGGACGAAGCCTCCGGCTTGGAAGACGCCCCCTGGCCCCCGCACTTCGCGAAGCAGGAGGGCGAGGCCCCCCGAGTGCAACCGTCCAAACGCAAGGGCAACAAGTCACGGAACGAGGCCGGGGGCAGTGTGCCACCTCCCGCACCCGGGCAGCGCAGCGGACCGACCGGCCGCCGAAGAACGACGGTGCCGCTCATCGAGATAGCGCGCGCCGCAACCGAGGCCGAGGCACTCGAGGGTCTGGAACGGTGGAAGGCCCGCCACCCCCACGTCTGGCCCCGCCTAGCACCGGCGGACGTACTGATCGATTCGATGCGCGGTCGTAGCAGAACCTGGACGCGCATCCGGCTGAACCTCAAGAACGTGCCGGAGGCCGACCGACCAGCTCAAGGACCGCTCGAGGTCAGCTACGACCCCATGGAGGAGTGGAAAGACAACTGATCCGATGGGCCGAGATCAGTCGGACAGGATGGCGCAGATTAAACCTGCCCCGGTTCCGTAGACACATGAAGGTTGACGTCGAGCAGTCACCCAGAACGTTGCTTCTTCCGTGTCACCTCCCTTTG
>JBOGWW010000338.1:0-3018 GCA_050693655.1 Actinomycetota bacterium
GAACAAATGCCATCAAACGACCATGCCGCCGAACTGGATGGCCTGCTGGATCAGGCCTCCTATCTGCTGACCACGGCGAGAACGGCCGGGTTGTCCGACACCGAAAAACTACGAGCGACACTGAAGAGGATTCGTGCCCTGGTCGGCGATGCCGATGCCCTGGCCTCCTCGGTCGAGGCGGACCGGCGATCCGAGGATTAGAGACATTGTCCGACGGCATGCTTGCGGGCCGGTCCGCTGGTAACTTCTCGCAAGGTGGGTTCGCGGGGCGACCGATTGCTTGGGGGCAACAGTGACCGAGATTCCCGGCCCGGTTTCAAGAGCACTATCCGATCGCAGAGAGAGGGCGGTCCCGCGGGCGGTCTTCAACACGGTCCCCATCTTCGTGGCCGATGCTGACGAGGCCTCGGTTACCGATGTCGACGGCAACGAGTTCATCGACCTCGCGGGTGGACTCGGCGTTCTGAACGTCGGCCGCAACAATCAGCGCGTGACCCAGGCGGTGGTCGAGCAGGCCCAGCGTTTCCTGAACGAGTGCTTCCACGTATCGATGTACGAGGGTTACGTGGAGCTCGCCGAGCGCCTGAACGAGCTGGCCCCCGGCGACCACGATAAGAAGACGATGCTGGCCAACTCGGGAGCCGAGGCGGTCGAGAACGCGGTGAAGATCTCCCGTTACGCCACCGAGCGTCCGGCCGTGATCGGGTTCACCAACGGCTTCTCGGGGCGGACCCTGCTCGGGATGACGCTGACCGCCAAGGAGATGCCCTACCGGCACGGCTTCGGGCCCTTCGCGCCGGACGTGCACCGTGCACCGTTCGCCTACTGCTATCGCTGCCCCTTCGATCTCGAGCACACGACCTGTGGGCTGGCCTGTGCCGACTACACCGCCGACATGATCGATTCACAGATCGGCGCTTCGGAGACGGCCTGCATGCTCGTCGAGCCGGTGCAGGGCGAGGGCGGGTTCGTCGTGGCGCCCGACGATTACCCCCCCGCCCTCAAGTCGATCTGCGACGAGCGCGACATCCTCTACATCGACGACGAGGTCCAGACGGGCATGGGACGCACGGGGACCATGTTCGCCATCGAGCAGTACGGAGTAGTGCCCGACCTCGTCACGACCGCTAAGTCCCTGGGGGCCGGGCTCCCGATCTCGGGGGTAACCGGAAACGCAGACGTCATGGACGCGCCGCACGTTGGGGGCCTTGGAGGCACCTACGGGGGCAATCCCGTGGCGTGCGCGGCCGCCCTCGCGGTGCTCGATGAGTTGACCGAGACGGATCTCCTCGACCGAGCGAAGAACCAGGGCCGCGTCATCAGGGAACGACTCGATCCGCTGGCGGACTCGCTCGGTATCGTGGGCGAGGTGCGTGGCCTCGGTCCGATGGTCGCCCTCGAGCTGGTGGTCGACAAGAAGACGAAGGAGCCGGCCAAGCTCGCCACCGCGGCCATCCTCAAGCGCTGTCACGAACGCGGCGTGCTCATTCTCAAGGCCGGAACCTACGACAACGTAGTGAGGCTGCTTGCACCACTCGTGATTTCGGAGGACGAACTTCACAGGGGACTGGACGTGCTGGTTGAAGCCCTCGAATGGGCCGATGGAGGGATGAGCGAGTGATGTCCGACGTGCGTCTCGACATCCGCAAGTCCTTCAACGTTGCCCTCATCCGTGAGCGACTACAGGCCTTGAGACGCCGACCGTGCAGATAAACCGACCGGACGAGCCCTCCTACGCGGGCGGTGCGACCTTCCAGAAGGTTCCGCTGGCGCGCGCGGCGTCCGAACTTGCGGACGCGGACGTCGCCATCGTCGGTGCACCCATGGACGACCTCGTCACCTACCGGCCGGGAACTCGTTTCGGCCCGCGCGAGATACGCCTCGCGTGCGACGACGGGCAACCCGAGATGTACAACCTGGAACTCGGCATCGACCCCTTCGCCGCGCTGACCATCGTCGATCACGGAGACGCATCAGTGAGACCCGGCGACGCGCATGCGAGTCACAGGGCAATTCGTGAATCCGTCGGCCGGGTGCTCGATGCGGAGGCCGTGCCTGTGGTCCTGGGAGGTGACCACTCGATCGCCTATCCCGACATCGCGACAGTGGCGAAACGCTACGAGGCGGGCAGTGTCGCCGTGGTGCAGTTCGATACTCACGCCGACACCGCCACCGAGCTATACGGCCAGAAGTGGAACCACGGAACGCCCTTCCGTCATCTCGTCGACGACGAGATCATCGCCGGCGAGCGACTGGTCCAGGTCGGGCTGCGCGGCTACTGGCCGTTCCCCGAGGAGTGGAAGTGGGCTCGCTCCAAGGGCGTGCGCTGGCACCTGATGGGCGAGATCATCGAGCGCGGGATCGACGCGGTCGTCGACGACGTGCTCGGCGAGATCGCGGAGGCCGACCACCTGTTCTTGTCCGTCGACATCGACGCGTTGGATCCCGCCTACGCGCCGGGCACGGGTACACCCGAGCCGGGCGGCATGACGTCGCGCGAGCTACTGCGAGGGGTGCGCCGGCTCACGGTCGCGCGAGGACTCGTCGGGATGGAGGTCGTCGAGGTCTCACCGCCCTACGATCACGCCGGTATAACGGCCAAGGCCGCGCACCGGATCGTGTGCGAGGCCCTGAGCGGCCTGGCGGTGCACCGCGGGGGCGGCGAGCCGCACCCGGTGGATCCCAATCCCCGGTCCGACGAGGTCTGACCCGGAAACGACGTGGTTCACGACGTTAGAGGGTCACACCTCTCGCAAGCGAGCCCCCAGCTATGGTTCGAGCCTAAGGAGGTCAGGCCTCGATGTTGCTCATCACGTGCTTGATGCGGGTGTAGTCCTCCAGCCCGTACATCGAGAGGTCCTTGCCGTGGCCCGAGTGCTTGAAGCCACCGTGCGGCATCTCGGCGACCAGCGGGATGTGGGTGTTGATCCACACGCAGCCGAAGTCGAGGCGTTTGGACATCCGCAGCGCCCGCCCGACGTCCTTGGTCCACACGCTCGACGCCAGCCCGTACTCGAC
>JBOGWW010000339.1:0-4610 GCA_050693655.1 Actinomycetota bacterium
CCCATCGGCGGCGCCGTGCTGCTCACCACCGCATTCACCGCTTTCTCGCTCGTTGGCGGGCTGATCGCCGCGCGCCTGCCTCGGAATGCGACGGGGTGGCTGATGCTCGCGGTCGGCGCCGGTGCCATGGTGATGAACGCGGCCCAGCAGTATGCGAAATACGGACTGGAAACCAACCCCGGGTCGCTGCCGGGCGCCTTGGCCGTTGCCTGGGTCGGAAACTGGGGGTACTACACGGCCCTGGCGAACGTGTTTTTCCTGCTGCTGGTCTTCCCGACCGGCCGCCCCGCTTCGAGGGCTTGGCGCATCGTGTTGTGGGTCGATGTCGTGCTGGTCCTCCTGGCGATCGCCTCGGTGGCCTTCGGTCCCCGTCCCCTCGAGAGCCTGGATGTGCCCAACCCCGTACGCGTAGTTCCCCTGGCGCCGGTACTGCGGGCGATCGATCAGGGGGGAGCGGCCGGGGTGATGTTGTTCGCCGTTCTGTTGACCTGCCTTGCTTCACCGATCCTCCGTGCCCGGCGCGCTTCCGGTGTCGAGCGGCAGCAGCTCAAATGGCTCGCCCTCGGGGCCTCGATCTTCGCCGTCTGCTTCGGTGTCCTCACCCCGCTGTTCGACGCTCTCCTCGACCTCCCGGTCGGTTACTTGACGTGGGGCATTGGGCTCGTGGCCCTACCCATAACGATGGGGGTGGCGATCCTCGGGTACCGCCTCTACGAGCTCAGCCTGGTCCTCAACCGATCCCTCGTGTATTTCATCCTCACCGTCAGCTTGGTCGCGCTTTACGTGGGCCTGGTGGGGCTCCTGCAGGGCGCGATCAACCGTGGTGGTGGAGCCTTGGTCGCCACCGGCGTCGTAGCCGTCGCCTTCCAGCCGCTGCACCGAATCACCCAACGGGCGATCAACCGGCTCATGTACGGCGAGCGCGATGAGCCGTATGCAGTGCTCAGCCGGCTTTCCACACGATTAGCGTCTTCGCTTCCGGTCGAGCAAACGCTCGCAACGATCACCGAGGCGCTAACGAGCGCTCTGAGGATCCCCTACGCGGCCATCGAGCTGCGACACGATAATGGATATGTGCCGGAGGCCATGCAGGGAGAGCCTCAAGAAGTAGCGATGACGCTGCCGCTGATTCATCGCGGAGAGGAGGTCGGCCGCCTTCTGGTCTCCGCCCGTAGCCCCGGATCGGCGTTCTCGTCCGCCGATCGTCGGTTGCTCGAGGATCTCGCGCGCCAGGCCGGGGCAGCGGCCTACGGCGTCAGACTGCTCACAGAGCTCCAGACATCACGCGAAAAGCTCGTGGGCGCGCTGGAGGAGGAGCGCCGCCGGATCCGGCGGGATCTGCACGATGGGATCGGTCCTTCCCTCGCGGGCATGTCGCTTCAGATCGAGGCCGCGCACAATCTGGTCGAAAGCGATCCGAACGGAGCGGCCGCGCTGCTCGACAAAATGACGAAGGAGACCCAGAGCATGATCGCCGATGTTCGTCAGCTCGTCTACGGACTTCGGCCACCGGCCCTCGACGAACTCGGACTGGTCGGGGCGCTGTCCGAACAGGCGGCACGTTTCGAGGCGGGCAACAGCATCCGGATCTCGGTCGCGGCCGAAGGCGATCTCAGCGGGCTGCCGGCGGCGACCGAGGTCGCGGCGTACCGCATCGCGCTCGAAGCAATCACCAACGCGGCTCGGCATTCAAGGGGACGCCGCTGCGGCATCATGCTCCGGCGAACGCACGAGCTAATCGTGGAGGTGCGCGACGACGGCCTTGGGCTCCCCCCAGGAACTCGATGGGGAGTGGGGATGGCTTCGATGCGAGAGCGGGCCGAGGAGCTCGGTGGCACGTTAACCATCATCTCTGCGTCTGCGGGCGGCATCATCGTTCGCGCGACTCTTCCGGTGAGATCCGAATGACTGATACGAGAGTCCTCGTCGCAGACGACCACCCGTTGTTTCTCGACGGCATGCGGACCTTGCTGCATTCGCTTCCCGATGTCCGCCTCGTAGCTGAGGCAACCAGTGGTGCAGAGGCAGTCGCGTTGGTCGCCGAGCAGCAACCCGACGTCGTCGTCATGGATCTGCACATGCCCGAACTAAGCGGCATAGAGGCAACCCGCCAGATCGTTCAGGCGCACCCTCATGTGGGCGTACTCGTACTCACGATGTTCGAGGACGATGATTCGGTCTTTGCAGCGATGCGCGCCGGCGCGCGTGGCTATCTGCTCAAGGGTGCGATGCAGGAGGAGATCGTCCGGGCCATAAAGGCGGTTGCAGGCGGCGAGGCCATCTTCGGTCCGTCGATCGCCAAGAGAGTGATCGAGTACTTCGCGCGACCGACGCGCAGCCGGGCTCCGGCATTTCCGTCGTTGACGGAGCGTGAGTACGAGGTTCTCGATCTCATCGCAGCGGGACAGTCGAACCGGTCGATCGCAACACGCTTGTTCCTGAGCGACAAAACGGTGCGCAATCACGTAAGCAACATCTTCGCCAAACTGCAAGTGGCCGACCGAGCCGAGGCGATCGTGCGTGCGCGGGAGGCAGGTCTGGGAGGGGAGGAGCCTTCCCCGGCCTAGGGCCGACGATCGACGATCCGTTTCTTCCTCCGCCCACAGATGTAGGAAGTGCGCACCTCCATACTCCAGGTGGCGCACCAATCTGAAGGGGACGGGAGACTTGATGCCCAAGTCCCCGCCAATGCCGGCAGAATTCGAGGTGACGTTCGACCAACCGGGCACCTACGGGTATTTCTGCATTCCGCACGAGGGCTCGAACATGACCGGTAGTGTCTGGGTCGAGGAGTGACGGCCGCGTAACGCTATCTCGTCTGGAAGCAAGAGCTTCGCTCGTGGATCGACCGGATGAGCTGGCGGGCATGAAGTTGCTCTGCCGCGTGGCTCGAATCGTCGTGAGCCTCGAGCCGCTCTCACTGCTGCGGGCTGGTCTTCCTGGGTAAGCCCTGAAGAGACAGAGTGCGGCAATGGACTTGTTTCGTGATGGGTGGGGAGAGCAGTGAGGGCGCCGAGGAGGTTTGAGGGAGGGGCACCCCAAGGATTGATAGATGAAGGAGGCAGGGATGCCGGCTGAGCAACGCCGAGGAGAGGACCTGTTGAAGTCGGTGCGGGATTTCGTTGAAGAAGAGGTCAAGCCCACCGTGAGCAGGCTCGATCTCGAAGACGAGTACCCGCAGGCTCACGTAGACCGAATGAGGGAGCTTGGTCTCTTCGGGACTTTGATACCGCAGGAGTACGGAGGCTTGGGGCTGCCGCTTCAGGATTACGCCCGCATCATCATCGAGCTGTCCAGAGGTTGGATGTCCCTGGCAGGGGTCCTCAACTCTCATTTCGTGAGCGCGTGGATGATCGAGCGCTTCGGGACCGACGAGCAGAGGACCGAACATCTCCCGCGCATGGCCACGGGCGAGGTGCGGGCCGCCATCTCGATGACGGAGCCGCACGGGGGCTCGGACCTGCAGGCGATCAAGACCGTTGCCCGGCGCGAGGGCGAGGCGTTCGCCATCGAAGGCGAGAAGATGTGGTGCACGAATGGATTGCACGCCTCGATCATCATGCTGCTGACCAAGACCGATCTAGGAGCCGAGCCTCGCCACAAGGGGATGACGACGTTCGTGGTCGAGAAGCGCCCGGGCGTGCATCAACAACCGGGGCTGGAGATCCCCCCTCTGCTCGAGAAGCTGGGATACAGAGGGCTCGAGGGAACCCGGATGAACTGGAATGAATTCAAGACGCCGGTGTCGAGCGCGCTCGGCGGCGAAGAGGGGGTTGGGCGGGGCTTCAAGCAGTTCATGGCCGGCATCGAGGTAGGGCGGATAAACGTGGCCGCCCGCGCGGTGGGAATAGCGCTGGCCTCGTACGAGTCGGCGATGGACTGGGCGCGCACCAGGACGACGTTCGGCAAACCGATAGCCCAGCACCAGCTCATCGGCGCAAAGCTGGCGGACATGGCCACCAAGATCCGGGCCGCCTACCTGCTGACCATCGAGGCGGCGCGCAAGAAGGATGCGGGCGAAAGGGCTGATCTCGATGCGGGAGCCGCCAAGCTCTTTGCGACCGAGCTTGCCGAGGAGGCCGCCTTTGAATCGATGCGGATTCACGGTGGCGCCGGTTATCTCCGGGACGCCGACGTGGCTCGCTACTACCGCGACGCTCCTGTCCTCATAATCGGAGAAGGCTCGAGCGAGATCCAGCGCATCGTCATCGCGCGCCGGCTCGTGGAGCTGGCGGAGTCTGGCGGATCCCTGATCTGACTCTCGCGATGAGCGTGGGAACGGTGTGTCTTAGACCACGATCCACCATGGAGGGAGGATTATGAGCGTCAAGGACGGATGGGTGGGGCGCTACTACGAGGACTTCGAGGTCGGGGACGTCTACCGCTTTGCCCTCGGGCGAACGATCACAGAAGCGGACAACATCTGGTTCACCCTCCTAACGATGAACACCAACCAACTCCATTTCAACAACCACTATGCGGCGAAGACCGAGTTCGCCAAGCCCCTGGTCAATTCAGGGTTCACGTTGGCCTTGGTGTTGGGTATGAGTGTCAGCGACGTGAGTCAGAACGCCATGGCGAACCTGGGATGGGATCGCATACAGCTGAAT
>JBOGWW010000340.1:0-3460 GCA_050693655.1 Actinomycetota bacterium
CTCGGCTCCGGGGACGAACTCCTGCGCCGTGACGTACCCATCCTCCATGACCGCGGCGACGATCTGCTTGAGGTTGGGATCGTCCTCATGGAACCGGTCACGGTATAGATCGAACTCGCGCTGGGCCGTTTCTGCAAAGGGCGCTGGCGGTCACGTGACCGTCCTGAGGGAGCGCGTACGGGAATCACCTCGAGGAGTTGACCGGCCTCGGCGACCAGCGCCTCGCCGACGTCGCCGAAGAGTTGGGGGGATTCGTACAGGAACCGCGAGGTATCGCGGTCCTCGAGGGTGGTATGCGTGGAGTATGGGGCGCAGACTCGCCCGCGCACCGTTTACCGGAGGCGGCGGGTCCCTCGGTGGATCATGGAGCAATGACCCGCTGGTTGATCGACGGTATGAACGTGGTGGGGTCGAAACCCGATGGTTGGTGGAACGATCCCGACCGAGCCATACGGAGATTGACGCGCTCGCTCGATGACTTCGCCCGGAGCATGGGCGAGGAGGTAACCGTGGTCTTCGACCGGGTGCCCCGGCCGAGTCCCGAGACCTCCCAGGTCGTCGTGGCCGAGGCGAGGCGCAAAGGACGGAACGCCGCAGATCACGAGATCGTCGCTATGGTGGGCCGTGCGGAAGATCCGGCGGCTATAACGGTGGTTACCTCTGACAAATGGCTGCGGCAACAAGTGGAGGAGCTCGGCGCCCGGGTGGTGTCTTCGAACCGGTTTCGCAAGCGCCTGGATGCGACCTAGGAGGGGGGCGCTTCTCTCGTCCGCGTGCAACCCCTGCGCTGCCGCAGGCGTTCTAGGGGTGAAATCGTGAAAACAACCACCAGAGAAGCCGAGTTCAGAGACTTCTTCGCCCATGAGAGCGAGCGCCTGCAACGCTTCGCCACCATGCTCGTAGGGGACCCGCACCAAGCCGCCGAACTGGCGCAGGAGACGCTCGTACGGGTCTACAAACGGTGGGGCCGCGTCCGGGAGGGCTCGCCGGGTGCCTACGCCAGAAGCACCCTCGTCAACCTCGTGCGCAGCGCGCACCGCTACAACAAGCTGCGCCGTGAGCGGCCCGTTCCCACCGGGCCCGCCACCGTCGACAGTCAGGCGTCGCGCGTGGAGGACTGGCTGAGGATAAGCGCAGCACTGGGCCAGTTGTCGCCCGTGCGGCGAGCCACCATCTTGCTGCGCTTCTACGAGGACATGAGCGAGCACGAGATCTCGAGGACGCTCGACCGGCCGTTGGGAACCGTCAAGTCGGATATTCACAGGGCTCTTCGGCAGCTCCGGCCGCTGCTCGAAGAGTCCCAGGCACAGGAGCAGAAATGAGCATCGAGGACAGACTGCGCACGCAGTTGGAACATGCGGCCACGACGATCCCGGTCGTGACCCTCGATCTCGAGGAGACCTTGACCAAGGGGCGCCGGGCTCGCCGGGTGGCCTTCGCCCGTGCGGCCGGCGCCGCGGCGATCGTCCTCGGACTGGGCTTCGCCGGAGCCACGAGCTGGCTGAACGGCGAGGCTCCGCGTCCCATCCCGCCCGTGGATCAATCTCCCTCGCCCGCGCCCTCGCCCACGACGGCGCCGCGCCCGACCGAGCAAGAGGTCGAGTCGGTGCTGCGATCCTGGCTACAGGCCATCCAGGACGGAGACGAGGACGCGGTGTGGGAGCTGATGACCGAGGGGGCCCGCGCGGAGTTGGGGCGTGAGCAATTCGATCAGCTAATGGCTTCGGCACTTCCCGAGGGCATGGGGGCGTTCGCCGACCCGGAGGTCGAGGTCGACCTCATCGCGCTCGACCAGTCGGAGGGCGATCCGGGGATCGTCGCCACCGTGACCGGGACGGTGCAGCGGGAGGGCGCGATCGAGTTTGCGGCCGAGCCGATCCCCCTGAGGATCGAAGGGGGCAGACCGCTGGTGGACGAGATCTTCGACGATCGTTACGAGGTGAATACGGTGTGGACGAGCTCGGGCCTGGGCCCGCAGCCTCTGCGAGCGGGCGAGGAGCTCCCGATCGAAGAGGTCTCGCCGGACATCGAGAGGGTTTACCTGTCGATCGACGGCGCCTCGCCGGCGACGATGGCTGAACTCGATCCGGGTGGCGGCACGGCGAGCGTGGCGCTCGACCGCAGCTTCGAGGCCGGACGTCATGTCGCGACGATCGTGTTGGTCGACGGCGACGGAAGGATGTTCCCGGTCACGCGTGTGTTCGAGTCCGCCGCACCCTAGACCAGCCCTCGATGCCCTGACTTACTCCTCCGACTCGGTACCCGTGACCGTGAGATCCCGCAGGCGTCCGATGTTGTCGAAGGAGCCGAACCCGACGCGACCGGAATCGAAGGTCGTGTCGATCGCGGTCATCAGCGGAGCTCGCATGTCGTCCACGTACACCGCTATCTCACCGGTGTCGGCACAGTGTGTGACGCGCGCACGATGCCACTCCTCGTCTGTTACCGCCGGGGGGGGCCGGTCGATCCATCCCACTGGTGCTCGATCCGCTCCCGGTCGGCATTGTTCACCACGAAGATGCCGTTGTGCGGATAGATGGTGTTGTCCTGGGATAGGTGCGCGTAATAGAACTCCGTGTCGGATCGGTAGCCGAACACGATGATCACGTCACGGTTGCTGATGCTAGTGGGCGTGTCGAGTCGGACCTCGCCGTCGACCTCGACTGATTCCCACGCGGGTCCCTTCGACAAGACCGCGTACTCGAAGGGACGGCGGGGGCCGGGCCGGTTCGTTCCCGCCTCCGCGAGTATCACCTCGGTCCCCGGAAACTCCCACTTATCGGGTGTGATGGGGTCCCAGTTTTCGGCCCCCATCGCGTCGGTAACTTGAGTTTCACCGACGTCGCAATCGGCGAAGCGGCTCGCGTCGGTCACCCTCCAGATGGTCCCGTTCGCTTTGGACAGTACGTAGAGCTCGCCGCCGGCATCGCGGCCGAAACGCAGGTCGACCCGGTCGTCACCGGCAAGGTCCTGCATGGTGGTCTGACGGCCGGCCTCGTCGTACACGTCGAACTCGTAGATGGCGGCGCGGTGCTTCTTGTTGCGGCGCATCTCGCCCGCCAGGGTGTAGAAGAGCCGCCCGTTGACGTCATCGCCGAAGACGTACTTGCCCTTGAGGGGGCCCAGGTCGCCGCGGTACACGAACCCGCCGATGACCGCGTCGCCGGAGTCGCTACAACGGGGGAAGCCCTCGGGCCGGTCGTGGTCGTAGGCGGCCACGGGGTAGGTGTAGCCGAACTGATCGTCGTCGGGCGGCAGGGGGTAGACGCTGCAGGTGGGGTCCCCGGACTTGACCACGAAAGGGCCCTCGCGCTCGGTCCAGCCGAAGTTGTCGCCGGCTTGGACCTCGTAGATGGACTCGATGTTGTGCTCGCCGATCATGCCGAGAAACAGGCGGTTGCCGGCCGAGGGATCCCAGCTGAAGCGGTGCGGGTTGCGCAGCCCGTAGGCGTAGATCTCG
>JBOGWW010000341.1:0-8073 GCA_050693655.1 Actinomycetota bacterium
CTGATCTCCAGGCAGGCACACTGTTTAGCGCTCAAGGCGACGGCCCCTTCGGGGGCCGTCTTGCTGTCCGGATGGATTCGTCAGGACTTTCGACCAAGAACGTCGCAGAGCGTCGTCAACCGTCGAAAGAGTTTCGCTGGTCACCTCGTGCGGCGGCGGGAGCGGCGGCTTGCGGGCCTCTCGAAGCCCGGCGCCACCATTTCGATTCCTCTCAGCTCCCGCACGATCGTGCGCGTGCAATCGCGGTGCCAGTGTTGATAGAAGTTGTTGCCGTCCGGCTCGAAACAGCGCACCAGGACGTGCTCCGAACCCACCGGGATGTACTCGTAGCATCCGGGGCATTTGTAGAGCTTGCGGGAGATGCTGAAGGACAGAACCACGGTATTGCCGTCGAAATCCATTCCTCTGAGGCTCTGTCTCCGCGTGGGTAGGTCGGTCACGGCGCGCAGCCTAACTACATGCCGCTCGGAGGGCGGGATTCCGAGCCTCATCCTCCCTACGTCCCAACGTCTAACCTTCAGAGCATCGGGCGAGTCCAAGGAGGGGCATGAGAATCGGAGTGGACGTCGGGGGAACCTTCACCGACGTGGTTGCGGTGATCGATGGCCGGGTCGTGACCGCCAAAGTCCCGAGCACGCCGGAGCAATCCGAGGGGGTGCTGGCGGGCATCGAAAGGCTGAGTGTTGACCACTCCGAAATCAACTCCTTCGCTCACGGCACGACCGTGGCCACGAACGCCCTGCTGGAGCGAAAGGGCGCCCGCACCGCCCTGGTTACCACGGAAGGTTTTCGTGACGTAATCGAGATCGGGCGGCAGAACCGGCCCTCGCTGTACGACCTGACCGAGCGCCGCCCCCCGCCACTGGTACCGCGCGACCTTCGATTCACGGTCGCCGAACGAAGTGGGCCGCAGGGCGAGATCCAGGCGCTCGACCGGCACACTCTCGAGGCAACACTGCGATCCCTCGAGGAGGCGACGCCGGAGGCGGTGGCCGTATGTTTGCTGTTCGGCTACCTCCATCCCGAGCACGAGCGCGTCGTGGCCGCGGCGGTGCGGGAGCGGTTTCCGAACCTGCACGTGTCGGTCTCGCACGAGGTCCTAGCCGAGTTTCGTGAGTTCGAACGCTTCTCGACCACGGTGACCGATGCTTACCTAGGGCCGCGACTTCGCTCGTATCTCGAGAAGCTGGCGCAGCGTTGCGACCAGGCGGGCGTGCCGCAGCCGATGATGATGCAGTCCTCCGGCGGGGTGATGGATCTCGAGCGAGCGCTAACGAGCGCGGCCGCGTGCGTTCTCTCCGGCCCCGCCGCCGGTGTAGTCGGTGCCTCTCACATCGCAAGCCACAGCGGATTCTCCGACGTCCTTAGCTTCGACATGGGCGGGACGAGCACGGATGTCGCGCCCATCGTGGCCGGACGAGCGGAGCGAACCACGGAGAGTGCGATCGGCGGCGTGCCGATCAAGCTCCCCATGGTCGACGTGCACTCCGTGGGGGCCGGCGGCGGATCCATCGCATGGATCGACGACGGGGGAGCGATGCGCGCGGGTCCCCAGTCCGCCGGCGCCGATCCGGGACCCGCTTGCTACGGCCGGGGCGGGATCGAACCCACGGTGAGCGACGCCAATCTCGTCCTCGGTTATCTGAACGACGGTGCCAGCCTTGGAGGGGAGATCAGACTGGATCGCGAGCTGGCGCTGCGGGCGATGGACTCGATCGGCGAACCCCTTGGACTCGAATCCGTCGAGGTGGCTCACGGGGTGGTGCGCGTCACCAATGCCGAAATGGTCCGTGCCCTTCGAGTCGTCAGTGTGGAGCGAGGTCTGGACCCGCGCGAGTTCGCCCTGATTGCTTTCGGGGGGGCCGGACCCCTTCATGCCTGCGCCCTCGCAGAGGACCTCGAGATGGAGACGGTTCTCATCCCGCAAGCTGGGGGAGTGCTCAGCGCGCTCGGCCTGGCCCTGTCGGAGTTGAGCGGCGATTACGTGCGGCCCCTCTTCTGTCACAGCGACGAACTGGATGCGCAAGTGCTGGAGTCCACGTTCGCCGAGATGCGCGCGCAAGCGCGAGAGGAGCTCGGCATCGGTGCTGCGTTCGAACCGAGCGCTGACCTCCGCTACGTAGGTCAGTCCTTCGAACTGACCGTCCCCGCTCGAGATGCGGTCGCGATGACGAAGGCCTTTCACGACGCGCACGAACGGCGGTTCGGATACCGCACGGAGGAAGAGCCCGTCGAGATGGTCGGCCTTCGCCTCAGCGCGACGGTCGCGGTTGAGCGACCCGATTTGAAGGCGGCTTCGGCGGGCAGGGCTTCCTTCACCCATACGCGTGCGGCCAACTTCGACGGCGAGTGGACCGAAACGCCTGTGCACCAGCGGGGAATCATGGCCACGGGCTTCGAGCTCGAGGGTCCCTGCATCGTTGAGTTCGATGAGGCCACCGCAGTGATCCGACCGGGATGGTCGGGTTTCGTCGACGACACGGGAACGCTCGTGGTGACGCGGTCATGACCGACCGCCTCGATCCGGTAACTCTGTCCGTCCTCTCCGCCGCCCTGTCCGGGATCGCCGAGGAAACGGGGGCGGCGCTGATTCGCAGCGCGTACTCCTCGAACATCAAGGAGCGCAGAGATTGCTCCACGGCGTTGTTCGACGCCCGCGGCCGGATGGTCGCTCAAGCCGAGCACATTCCGGTTCACCTCGGCGCGATGCCGGAAGCGGTGGCGGCGGTCATCGAGCGCGATCCCCGCCCTGGAGACGCCTTCATCCTCAACGACCCGTACACCGGCGGCACCCACCTTCCCGATATCACGGTCGTGACCCCCTGCGCGTACGAGGCTTCCATGGTCGGTTATGCGATCTCCCGCGCGCATCACTCCGACGTCGGTGGCATGCGGGCCGGCTCCATGCCGAGCAACTCGAGGGAGGTCCTTCAGGAGGGCATCGTGCTGCCCCCGCTACGACTCATCCAAGGCGGAGGGCTGGTCGAGGACGTGATGCGTCTGTTGCTGGCCAACGTGCGCACTCCGGACGTCCGGCGGGGCGACCTGCGCGCCCAGCTCGCGTCGAACGACCTAGGAGGGCGCCGCCTGTCGGAGCTCATCGCACGACGTGGGCTCGACGTCATCAACCTGGCCTTCGACGAGGTCATTGAGTACACGGAACGAAGGGCGCGCGCTCGAATCTCCGAGCTACTCGACGGCGTCTATGAGGCCTCGGATGTCATGGAGGGCGACGGCACCAGCGACGACGACATTCCCATCGCCGCGCGCGTAACCATCGATCGGGACAACCTCACGATCGACTTCGATGGGACCTCGGATGCGGTCGCGGGAAACGTGAACTGCCCGCTCTCCGTCACACGGTCGGCCTGCTACTTTGCGCTTAGAGTTCTCCTCGACGCGGACGTACCGGCGAACGCGGGAGTGTTGCATCCGGTGGAGATACTGGCTCCCGAACACAGCCTGGTGAACGCGTCGCCGCCGTCGGCGGTGGTCGCCGGCAACGTCGAGACGAGCCAGCGCATCGCCGACACGGTGCTTCTCGCGTTGTCGCAGGCCGTCGATCTGCCGGCGCAGGGACAGGGCACCATGAACAATCTCGTCATCGGCGGCCGTGGCTGGACCTATTACGAGACCATCGGCGGAGGACAGGGCGCGAGCGTCGCAGGCCCTGGAGCCTCGGGCGTGCACGTCGGCATGAGCAACACCCTGAACACCCCCATCGAGGCGCTCGAGCTGGAGTATCCGCTGCGCGTCGAGCGCCAGCAGCTCGCGCTCGGTTCCGGGGGCTCGGGACGCCACCAGGGCGGCGACGGCATCGAGCGGACCGTGCGCGTTCTCGAGGGCGCGAGCGTCTCGCTGTTGACCGACCGGCGGAGGCACGCACCCAAGGGGGCTCACGGCGGAGGTGACGGCAGGCCCGGTCGGAATCTTCTCAACGACCGGGAGTTACCTGCCAAGGTGGACGTCGAGGTGAGGGAAGGCGACGTGATCTCGGTCGTGACTCCGGGCGGCGGCGGCTGGGGTGACTAGTCGGGTCGCGCGACGATCACGGTGGAAAGCGTTCCGAATCTGTCCCCGTACATGAGGTCCGGAATGAACCGGCGCTCGAGCTCGAGCATCACGGTCGGAGGGCCCGGTTCGATGCTGGGAAACATCTTGGTAACCGTCGCTCGGGGAATGAGCTGTTGCACCTTGAGCTTCTTGGTCACGGGGGGCTCCCAAGTCGCCCAGATCTCGATCACGGTTCCGGGAGCAGTGGAGGGGGGCAGGCCCTTCAGTTCCGGCAAGAGGAAGGCGTAGTTCGCGAGATCGGTCGCGGCCGGAGCCGAAGGGCGGTTTGATTTCCCAGGCCCGCCGGTGGCTTTGGGCTCTTCGCCGGTGCCGACGGCGAGCGTGGCAACCACGAGTCCCAGCAGCAGTACCGCAACGCCCACGCCGGCCAG
The DNA here is from genome assembly GCA_050693655.1 of Actinomycetota bacterium. Classification (GTDB taxonomy): domain Bacteria; phylum Actinomycetota; class CADDZG01; order CADDZG01; family WHSQ01; genus WHSV01. The sequence goes on from JBOGWW010000341.1 coordinate 4,446, forward strand.
ACGCCCGACGCGAGAGTTCAGAAGGTCCGCAGGGCCGCCGCTCCGTTCAACCTTGGGCCGCGCTCCCGAGACCTCCCGAGACGACGAGGCCCTGCGGAGATCGATGCTCATCCAGTGGCCTTCCGGGGCAGGATGAGCACCTGCCCGGGAAGAAGGTGGTTCGGGTCGCGGCCGACGACCCGGTGGTTGACTCGGTAAATCGCCCGCCAGTAGCCGTCGATGCGGCCCGGGTCGGCCGTCCCCAGGGCTTCGGCCGCCAGGCTCCAGAGACAGTCACCCTTAGCAACGGTCACCACGCGGGTCTCTTTCAGGGACACCTCGCGCGGCCCCCCGGCGGGGTGCAGGCGCCGCGACTCTGCGCGGGTCCTCGCCCGGCGCTGTCCCGCTCTTTCGAACAACGGAATCTCGGCCTTTCCCTCGGGGCTGGGATGGATGGCCGGGTGGACGGGCGCCGGCCGGCTCCCGGAGGGAACGAGCGGGTGAGGAGGGGAGAACCCGCCCGCCCCCCGCCAGGGCGCCTCAGAAAAGGGGCGATCGCTTCGGCCGGGGTGAACCGAGGGCCGCCCCGAGGCAAAGGACGAAGTCGAGGAGACGGAGAGGGCAAAGCCGAGCAGGGCGATGATCCGGCGAGTGATGGCCGGCAGCAGGGGACGCCGGCGGCCGCGCCGCACCCGGACCCGGACCGCGCCCGAGACCGCCGCCGCGAAGGCCAGCAGCCCGCTCAGCACGACGATGGGCTCGAGCCAGGCCCACCCCTCCGACCAGTGTGCAGCCCGCCAGTTCATGGAAAGGTCCTTTCGTCGGCTATCTTCCGAACGCTTGTACTTACCTCTGTATACCTATGATAGCCTCATATAGCGTGTCAAGAGATTTTCCATGTTTTGACCCGGTTTCATCTGTGTGACACCATCTGGCCACAGCACCTGAAGGATCGGTGAAGGATTTGACGGAGCGAGAGCTAGACGGGCTGCTGCTCGGTCTCGGGGGCCAACTCGAGGCCTCCGAACGACGAGCCGAAGAGGAGGCGGCCGACGACCTCGCGCTCAGCTTGGCCCAGGATGCATCCCTGGCGGACGCGCTGTGCCGGTCGGGAGCGGTGAACGCACTCGCCCCCGATGGGGGACGATTCCGAGTCGCCGCAGTGGGCGCGGACTTTCTCTGGATCGAGACCCCTCATTCTCGACTTCTGCCCCTGGGTCATTCGGTCGTGACCCTGGGCGAGCGGGATCGACCACCGGTCCGTTGGAATCTGTCTCTCCTCGAGGCATGCCGCGATCTCAGTCGTAGTGGGGGAATCGTGGAGTTGACCCACCAGTTTGGCTCGGTAACGGGACGGGTCGAGCGGGCGGCGCGTGACTTCATTTCGATCGTCTCGAAGAGGGAAAGAACGGCGGTCCCCTACACGGCGCTTCGGGCCATCCGGATTATTCGCGGGGATTTAGCGGATGTCTCTTAGCCCAGTCCTCCGTCTTTTCGTGCAGCCGCGTGATGTAGGCCTCCAACTGCTCGCGGTCGACGCGCCAGACGCCGCGACCACCGATCTTCACGGCCGGCAGCTCTCTCGAGCGCACCAACGAATACACCTGCGGGACGCTGACATTCAGATATGCGGCCACGTCTTCGAGCGTGAAGAAGCGGGGCTCGACCCCGGGAGATCTTCCGCCCTCGGGAACTTCGTGCGAATCGGACATGGCTTCACTCTAGCAACGCACACAGCTCATTTCATCGGTTTGGCTCCATTTACTGCTGTTTGACCTAGGACAGGCGGAGGAATCAATGGCCTCAGTACGGGCGGTGCGGGTTCAGAGACCCTCCTGGGCGAACCTCCGAACGGCGCTGGGGCTGCTTCTCTTCTGCGTGGCTCTCCTCTCGGGCCAGCGCCTCCTCACCGGCGCGCAGGACACGGTGCAGGTCTGGGTGGCGGCGCGCGACCTCCCGGCGGACTCCGTCCTGGACGCAGGCGACGTGCGAGCAGAGGACGTGCGCCTCCCCGATGGACTCGCGGGCCGGTACGTAGGGGTGGACACAGAAGTCGAAGGGCGGTCACTTGCTCGACCGGTGATGGCGGATGAGATGGTCGCCCGGTCTTCGGTGCTCGAGTCGGAGGACGAAGACGACGGGCGAAGCGTGACTCTGACCGCGGAGGCGTTGGGTCAGAGCGCCGCCGGTATCGAGTTGGGAGATCGCATCGACGTAATCGCTACTTTCGATGCGGGTGATGCTCGCTCCAAGACGGTGCCGGTCGTCCGGAACGCCGAAGTCGCCCGGGTCGTGACCTCACAGGGCTTCGGGGAGGCCTCGGAAGTGGCCGGTCTGACGATCGAGGTGCCCGACGAGCTCGTGGGGATGCTTGTCTTCGCCAGACACAATGCCGCCCTGGATGTGGTCCGAGTAGACGGCGAGTCGGATAAGGCTGAGGGCTGGTCCGTAACGAGAGACGAATTCTGATGGAAGTCATGCGAGTGGTCACGCTCGCGGGGGACCCGGAGCGGGAGGCCGATCTCGCCCCGCGACTCGCGACGGAGCCCGCTTTGGAGCTCTACATGCGATGCGTCGACCGTGTTGAGTTGCTGGCGACCATGCGTTCGGGCTCGATCGACGCCATCATTGCGGTTGGGTCGCCCGGTTGGTTCGACGCCCAAGCAGCGCGCGAAGCCGCACGAGCGCGAATCCGTGTGGTCGGGGTGGCCGATAACGCGCTCGAATCGGAGGTCCTCGAGCAGCGCGGTGTCTCGGTCTTGGATGCAAACGCGTCGGTGGGCGAGATCGTGGATGCCTGCCGCTCTGCCAAGCCCTCCGCACCGCCGGTCCCGCTGGATGCGCCGAGGACCAGTTCGGGCCGGGTACTTGCGATCTGGGGGCCGAAAGGTGCCCCGGGCCGCACGACGATTGCAATCGAACTCGCCTACGCACTTTCGGGCACCGGTGAGTCGACCGTCTTGGTGGACGCCGACCCCTACGGGGGCGATGCGTTGCAGATGCTGGGTGTGGTCGAAGAACTTCCCACCATTCTTTGGGCCGCCGCGGCGGCTGCGTCGGAGGAAGGCCGAAGAGATCTCGTAAGCCACCTTCGGAAAGTGGGGACCAACGGGCCGCTTCTGGTGCCCGGCCTCCCACGGGCAGAACTGTGGGCCGAGGTAGACGACTTCGGATACGGCGAGCTCATCAAGCTGCTGGCGGCAGAGACGCGCTTCGTTGTAGTCGACGTCGGATTCGGTCTCGAGGACTCCACCTTCCTCGGAGCCCGCACGGGCAGAAACGCCATGGCCCGAGCCACACTGGAACGAGCCGACCGCGTGATTGCCGTTTGCCGAGCCGATCCGGTGGGAGTCAAGAACTTCATTTGGTCGTTTGAGTCGCTACGCGAATTGATCGAGGACGATCGCATCTCCGTCGTTCTCAACCGGTTATGCGGCGGCGAAGGTCGTGAGATCGACGAGCTGCTTACGCGCAATACGGGCAGGCGTTCGACCGTCTCGTTTCCGGAGCGAGCGGACGACTGCCGTAAGTCACTCAATCGGGGCGGTGCTCTTCACGAGGTCCATCCCTCCTCCGAAATCTGCTCACATGCGCGCCGCCTTGCAGAGCAGGTCGGCGGGAAGGTGCAAGCTCAAGGACTGCTCGCACG
>JBOGWW010000342.1:0-2785 GCA_050693655.1 Actinomycetota bacterium
ACGCCCCAGACCACCATTCCCTGGGCGAGCGTGATCATCAGAAAGTACACACCGCTCGCGCGCACCAGCAGCAGTCCGAAGAAGAGGCCAACCACGATCGTGCTGATGATCGCGAGCAGCGCCGAGACCGCGAGCGGGAACCCGTAGCTGGTATAGAAAATGCCCAAGCCATAGCCTGCGATGCCGAGCACGCCCGCTTGTCCAAGCGTCACCATTCCGCCGTAGCCCGCGATCAGATTGATCGAGAGAGCGAAGAGCCCGAAGAACAGCATCTGCGTGGCCATGTTCACGTAGAAGGACGAGACGAGGTAGGGGAGCGCAACGGTGAGCCCTGCGACCGCGGCAAGACCGGCCCACTTGACGATGCGCAGGGTGTTCACTCAGTTGACCGTCGCCCGGCCGAACAGCCCACGCGGTCTGAAGATGAGAATCAGGGCCATGGGCGCGAACAGAAGGAAGTAGGAGAGCGAGGGCGTGAGCGAGCGCCCGAAGGAGTCGATAAGCCCGACCAGCAGGCTCCCGACGATCGCCCCGCGCAGGTCACCCAGTCCACCCAGGATCACCACCACGAGGGCGAAGTTGAGTATCTCGCCGTCGGCGCCCGGATAGAGACTCAGAAAGACGCCGCCGATGACGCCGGTCATTCCGGCGAGCAGCGCGCCGAACACGAAGACTCCGGTGAAGATCGCGTTGACGTTGATGCCGAGCGCCGACACCATCTCGCGGTCGTCGACCCCGGCCCGGATGATCGCGCCGATCCTCGTTCGCGACTGCAGGATCCACATCAGTGCGGCAAGCAGAATCCCGAGTACGAGCACCAGCAGCCGGAACTCCGGATAGGTGACGCCGCCCAACTCGACCGTGCCGGCGAACTGGGGGGGCCGGTCGAGCAGGATCGGATCACCGCCCCATTGCGCCAGAGCGAGGTCGGCGAAGATCAGTGAAAGGCCAACCGTCAGCAACACCTCGGGCATAGTGCGGCCACGTACGCGACGCAAGAGGCCGCGCTCGACCACGAAGCCGAGAACCGCGATGGCGAGCGCACCGCCGATCATCGCAACCCAGAAGCTCTGCCCGCCTTGCATCAGCGTGAGACCGACGTATCCGCCGAGCAGGTAAAAGGAGCCGTGGGCGAGATTCACGATCCGCATCAGTCCGAAGATCAAGGTGAAACCGCTGGAGAGCAGGAACAGCAGCGCCCCGAAGGAGACCCCGTTGAGCGACAGGAGGACGAACTGTCGGCCGCTCACCTGGTGTCCTGCACTAGCTGTATCTCAGTTCGTCGCTCGAGCCGAACCAGTCGAACGGCGTCCGGCTGAGGTTCACAAGCACGCTCTGCGCGGCGGTGTAGTCGTTGAACGCCTCGACACCGTTCTCCGAACCGATCCCGGAGTCCTTGAACCCGCCCCAGGGCGAGGCCGGATCGATGCGATGGTGGTCGTTGATCCACACGGTTCCCGAGCGGATGCGATGTGCGACAACGTGCGCACGGGTTAGGTCCTTCGTCCACACGGCCGCGCCGAGACCAAAGTCGGCGTCGTTGGCAAGCGCCACGGCCTCGTTCTCGTCCGCGAACGGCTGCACGCTGACGACCGGTCCGAAGACCTCCTCGCGCATGATTCTCATGTCCGGTCGAACCTCGGTGATCACCGTCGGAGCGATGAAGTAACCGCGCTCGAAGGGATCTCCCGTGAGCCGTTCGCCACCACAGAGCACGTGTGCGCCCTCAGAACGCGCGGACTTGACGAACTCAAGGATGCGATCCAGTTGCCGTTGCGACGCAACCGGACCCATCTGCGCTTCCGGTTGCATCGGATCGCCCACACGAATGAGCTTTGTCCGCTCGACCAACCTCTCGACGAAAGCGCTCATCGAACGCTCGTGCACGAGAAGTCGCGTGCCTGCGATGCAACTTTGTCCACTGGCGACGAAGCTTGCGAAGGTTGCTCCCGCGACGGCCGATTCAATCGGCACGTCGTCGAAGATGACGACAGGGGCCTTGCCGCCGAGCTCCGCTTGCACCGGGATCAGGCTGCGCCCGGCTGCTGCGGCGACATGACGCCCCGTCTCGGTCCCGCCGGTGAGATCGATTCGGTCGATGCGCCGGTGTTCAGTCAGGGCCTTGCCCGCCTCGGGACCGAAGCCGGGCACGACGTTGATGACCCCGTCGGGGATACCCGCCTCGACAAGCGCGCGTGCGAGTTCCAGTGGGGCGACGGGCGCGAGCTCCGATGGTTTCACGACCATGGTGTTGCCGGCCGCGAGTGCCGGGGCGACCTTCTTCATGGTGATCAGAAGCGGATGGTTCCATGGCGTGAGGGCGCCGACGACGCCCAGTGGCACGCGTCGCACGTAGTTCATGAGCTCGCCACTCGCCGGAACCACCAGGTCCTCGTGCGTCTCGGCCACCGACGCGAAAAAGTCCAGCCAGTCGGGTGCCCGACCCACCTGCTGGACCATCTCCCGGAGAGGACGCCCGACGCAGGCAGTCTCGACCTCGCCGATCGACTCCTTGCGGGAACGGAGGAGCTCGGCGGCCGTCCTGAGAATGCGCCCGCGCTCGCGCGCGTGCATGCGGGGCCAGGGACCGTCGTCGTGCGCCCGTCTGGCGGCGTCGACGGCCGCATCGATGTCGGGGCCTCGTCCTCGTGCGACCACGAAGACGGTCTGGCCCGTTGCGGGGTTCTCGACCTCGAGGGTTGCGCCGTCGCGCGCGGCGACCTCGCGGCCGTCGATCCACATGAGTTGATCCTGCTTGATCACGCCAAAGCCCCCCATTCGAAGG
>JBOGWW010000343.1:0-8789 GCA_050693655.1 Actinomycetota bacterium
ACGGGGCAGGTTCGCAACATCGCTCAGGTGGCGACGGCCGTGGCGCGCGGCGACCTCAGCCAGAAGATCACGGTCGATGCCAAGGGCGAGATCCTCGAGCTGAAGCAAACGCTCAACACGATGGTCGATCAGCTCAGCTCCTTCGCCGACGAGGTTACGCGCGTGGCGCGCGAGGTCGGTACCGAGGGCAAGCTGGGGGGACAGGCGCAGGTGAAGGGCGTCGCGGGAACCTGGAAGGACCTCACCGACTCCGTGAACGGGATGGGCTCGAACCTGACGGCTCAGGTGCGCGACATCGCGCAGGTGACAACGGCGGTGGCGAACGGTGACCTCAGCCAGAAGATCACGGTCGACGTCAAGGGCGAGATGCTCGAGCTGAAGCGAACGATCAACACGATGGTCGATCAGCTCAGCTCCTTCGCCGACGAGGTGACGCGCGTGGCGCGCGAGGTCGGTACCGATGGCAGGCTGGGAGGCCAGGCCCGGGTGGAGGGTGTGTCGGGAACCTGGAAGGACCTGACCGAGAACGTCAACCAACTCGCCGGAAACCTCACGACGCAGGTGCGCGCCATCGCCGAGGTCTCAAAGGCCGTGACCGAGGGCGACCTCACCCGCCGCATCGACGTCGAGGCGAAAGGCGAGGTCGGGGCTCTGGCCGACACCATCAACAAGATGACCGACACGCTGCGCAAGACCACGCGCGTCAACCAGGAGCAGGACTGGCTCAAGACCAACCTCGCCAACATCCAGCGTCTGATGCAGGGGCAGAGAAGCCTGCAACTGGTCTCGCAGCTCATCATGTCCGAGCTGACACCGACGGTCAGTGCCCAGCACGGAGCCTTCTTCTTGACCGACACCCACCAAGAGAAGGAGCCGGTCCTCAAGCTCATCGCGAGCTACGGCTACAAGGCCAGAAAGTCGGTCGCCAACCGCTTCAAGTTCGGTGAGGGGCTGGTGGGCCAGTGCGCCCTCGAGAAGAAACCCATCCTCATCACGGAGGCGCCCACCGACTACATCAAGGTGTCGTCGGGCCTGGGTGAGGTGGCGCCGGTCAACATCATCGTCATTCCCGTCCTGTTCGAGGATGGGGTGCTGGGCGTCATCGAACTGGGTTCGATCAAGCCGTTCAGCGAGATCGATCAGCAGTTCCTCGAGCAGTTGATCGAGGTAATCGGTGTGGTCATCAACTCGATCATCGCCAACATGCGCACCGAGGAACTGCTGCAGCAGTCGCAGAGGCTGACCGAGGAGCTCCAGAGCCAATCCGAGGAACTGCAGACCCAACAGGAGGAGCTCAAGCGTTCGAACGCCGAGCTCGAGGCACAAGCACAGTCTCTGAAGGCGTCCGAGGAACTGCTTCAGACCCAGCAGGAGGAGCTGCAGCAGACCAACGAGGAGCTGCAGGAGAAGGCGGCGCAGCTCGCGGAGCAGAACCGCAACATCGAAATCAAGAACCGCGAGATCGAACAGGCTCGCTCCTCACTCGAGGAGAAGGCCCAGCAGCTTGCGCTGTCGAGCAAGTACAAGAGCGAGTTCCTCGCGAACATGAGCCACGAGCTGAGAACGCCGCTCAACAGCTTGCTGATCCTCGCGAAGCTTCTCGCCGATAACTCGGAGAGCAACCTCTCGGACAAGCAGGTCGAGTTCGCTCGGACGATCCACACGGCCGGCTCCGACCTGCTCGCACTCATCAGCGACATCCTCGACCTCTCGAAGATCGAGGCGGGAAAGATGGACGTCCATCCCATCGAGATCAACCTCGGCGAGATCAAGGAGTACGTCGAGCAAACATTCGACCCGATGGCGAAAGAAAAGGGTCTCGACTTCACCGTGGAGGTCGGGGACGGCGTGCCCGCGACCATCTTCACCGATCAGCAGCGACTGCAGCAGGTCATCAAGAACCTGCTCTCCAACGCGATCAAGTTCACCGACGACGGGGAAGTAAGGCTGGGCATGCACATGGCCCCCTCGCATCAGCCCTTCGTCAACGAGGTGCTCAACCGGGCGGATCAGGTCATAGCTCTGTCGGTAACCGACACGGGGATCGGCGTTCCGACCGACAAGCTCCGCCACATCTTCGAGGCCTTCCAGCAAGCCGACGGCACGACCAGCCGGAGGTACGGGGGCACGGGGCTGGGACTTTCGATCAGTCGCGAGATCGCCGTGCTGCTGGGCGGCGAGATTCGCGCCGAGTCCGTCGAGGGCGAGGGCAGCACCTTCACCCTGTTCCTGCCTCAGCATTACGAGACGATTACGCAGGAGGCCAGAGCGACGACGGACGTCGTGGTCGTGGACACTCCCAGGGGGGCAGTGGCCGCCCCCGTGCCCGTTGCTCCCCAGCCCGCGGTCGCGCCTGTCGACGATCTCGTGCCGGAGGTGCTGGCGGCGCCCGATCCCGAGATGACCAACGCCGGCATCGAGGATGACCGGTCGAAGGTCTCCCCCGGCGACCGCACCATGCTCGTGATCCAGAGCGACACGAAGTTCGCCAAGCAGGCGTTGGAGACGGGGCGCTCGGCCGGATACCGGATCATCCTCAGCACCCGGGGTGAAACCGGTGCAGCACTGGCCCGAGAGATTCGTCCCGACGCGATCGTGCTTGACACGGTCTTGCCGGTCATGGGTGGTCTGACCGTGCTTCAGCACCTGAAGCGCGAGTCGAACACCCGGCACATCCCGGTACTGATCATCTCGGATGAGGATCAGCGTCAGGGGGCGCTGAAGGCCGGAGCCTTCGGGTACCTCGGCAAACCGGTGAAGAAGAACGAGCTTGCACAGCAGATCGCGGGAATGACGGAGTTCATCGACCGCGCGGCTCGTACGTTGCTGATCGTCGAGGACGACGAGGCCGAGCGCACGAGCATGATGGAGCTCATCGGTGCCGAGGAGACGGAGGTCGACGTCGTCGCCGTGGGTTCCAGTGAAAAGGCACTCGAGGAACTCGTCAAGGGCAGCATCGACTGCATGGTGCTGGACCTGAAGCTTCCCGACGCCACGGGGTTCGATCTTCTAGAGCGAGTAAAGAAGGACGATCGATTCCAGGACCTGCCTGTGATCATCTACACGGGCAAGGACCTGAGCCGTCGTGAGGAGACGAAGCTGCGCAAGTATGCGCAGAGCATCATCGTCAAGGACGTCAGTTCGCCCGAGCGCCTCCTGGACGAAACCTCGCTGTTCCTCCACCGGGTCGAGGCTCGCATGCCGGCCGAGCAGCGCCGCATGATCGAGCAACTCCACAGTGCGGACGTCGTCTTCCAGGACAAGAAGGTCCTCGTCGTGGACGACGATGTGCGAAACGTCTTCGCATTGACGAGCGCGCTCGAGAGTCGGGGGATGTCCGTGGTGTTCGCGGAGAACGGCAAGGAGGGATTGGCGATGTTGAAAAAAAACGCGGATACCGATCTCATCCTCATGGACATCATGATGCCGGAGATGGATGGCTACGAGACGATGCGCGCCATCCGTCTCATGCCCAAACACGAGTCCTTGCCCATCATCGCCCTCACCGCGAAAGCCATGAAGGGCGACCGCGAGAAGACGATCACCGCCGGTGCCAGCGACTACATCAAGAAGCCGGTCGACATGGACCAGCTCCTCTCACTGATGCGGGTTTGGCTTTACGAATAAGAGGGGTCGTCGCTGCTAGGACACGGGCAGTACGAACATTCGAAACGAGACGATCTCGAGGATCTCGAGATCGACCTTCTGCTGGAGGGGATCTACCGGCAGTACGGATTCGACTTCCGTGAGTACGCCCGCGGCTCGATCAAGCGGCGGCTGTGGCGGCGAATCTACGCCGAGAGTCTCGAATCCATCTCCGGATTGCAGGAGCGGGTGCTTCACGACCAGGACACGATGAACCGTCTCTTGGAGGACCTCTCCATCAACGTCACGTCGATGTTCCGAGACCCGAGGTTCTATCTCATCGTTCGCAAGAAGGTCATTCCACTGTTGCGCACCTATCCCTTCATCCGTATCTGGAATGCCGGTTGTTCGACCGGCGAGGAGACCTATTCCATGGCCATCCTGTTGCGAGAGGAAGGACTCTTCGACAAGACGAAGATCTACGCCACGGACATCAACGAAACGGTGCTCGATCTCGCGAGGCAAGGCGTCTTCCCCCTCGACAAGATGAGGGACTACACCGAGAACTACTTGGCCTCGGGGGGCAAGACCGCCTTCAGCGAATACTACGTAGCCGATGGAAACGGTGCTCGCTTCGACGACTCGTTGACGGAGAACATCATCTTTGCGCAGCACAATCTCGCATCGGATCGCTCCTTCAACGAGTTCCAGATGATCATCTGTCGCAACGTGATGATCTATTTCGATCGCTCCCTGCAGGAGCGAGTGCACGGCCTCTTCTACTCGAGCCTGGGAATGTTCGGCGTCCTCGCTCTGGGAAGGAAGGAGTCGATCAAGTTCACTCCTCACGCCTCCGCCTACGAGGAGATCGACTCGATTGAAAAGCTCTACAAGCGAGTGCGCTGATGCCCACCGGAAGGAAGTCACCCTTCGGCCTCGTGGTGGTAGGGGCGTCCTGGGGCGGGCTTCGAGCGCTTGGGTGCTTGCTCGGGGGGTTACCCGAGAGCTTTCCCACACCGGTCGTCCTCGCCCAACACCGTTCCGCCGACTCCTCGGATGTCTTGGTTCGTCTGCTGCAGGACCACTCTCCACTGGCCGTGATCGAAGCCTCCGACAAAGAAGACATCGAACCGGGCCACGTTTACATCGCACCCGCCGACTACCACCTCATAATCGAGCCGGGAAGCCTGGCCCTCTCGACCGAGGGGCCCGTGCTGTACAGCCGGCCCTCCATCGACGTCGCCTTCGAGTCGGCGGCCGATGCGTATGCCGAACGCCTCGTCGGGGTAATACTTACGGGCGCGAATGAAGACGGGTCGGCGGGTCTCAAGCGAATCAGGGATGCGGGGGGAGTGACGGTGGTACAGGACCCCGCCGGGGCAGAACGACGACAGATGCCGGACGCGGCCCTGGCCGCGGTCAAGAGCGCCAAGGTCCTTCCCCTGCGCAAGATCGCTTCCTTCCTCGTAGAGATATGCGGATGAAGCACGGAAAGGGACGAGCACCAAAGTGAAGCCGGAGCCGAAGTGCAACATCCTCCTGGTCGACGACAGGCCCGAGAACCTGCTTGCACTCGAAGCGGTCCTGGCTCCTCTGAATCAAAATCTGATAACCGCGGAGTCCGGCGAGGAGGCCCTCAAGCACCTGCTGGATAACGAGTTCGCCCTCATCCTGCTCGACGTTCAGATGCCGGGCATGGACGGCTTCGAGACCGCTCTTCAGATCAAGGAGCGTCCGAAGACGAAGGACGTCCCGATCATCTTCATCACCGCCATCAGCCAGGAGCCCCATCACGCACTGCGCGGCTACTCGGCCGGCGCCGTGGACTATCTCTTCAAGCCCTTCGACCCCTGGGCGCTCAGGACCAAGGTCGGCGTGTTCACCGAGCTCCATAACAAGACCAAGAAGCTGGACCGGCAGGCCGAGGTGGCCAAGCGCATCGAGGACGTGGTGGGGCACCTCAAGCAGTCCCTGGACGGGGACCTGGATATCGACGAGGCGCGCGCCCTGGCAACGGAGCTAGAGGATCTCTCGCAGCGACTCGATCGGTGAGCACGGGAGGCGACTGATGGGGTCGAGGCTGGGGCGACTGGGGCAGGTCGTTGAGATCCTGCATCCGAATACGTTGAAACAGCTTCACAAGGCGGGCGCGCTGGGACCCAAGAGTCCTCTGGCGGTCGGCGTCGCGCTGCCCTGGCTGCTCGGCCGCGGTCCCTCGCTCGCGATCCTATGTCTCATGAACGCGCTCACAACCGGCGCGAAACCCGCCCTCCACGACAGGAACGGGAGCCTCTCGTGGGCCGCCCTCAACCGGCGCGTCAACCAGGTCACTCGCGCCCTGGATTCGGGGGGGATCAAGCCCGGCGACCGCGTGGCCCTCCTGCTGCGAAACGGGCGCGAGGTGGTCGAGGTCACGCTCGCGGCGCAACGACTGGGCGTGGTGGCCTGCCCTCTCAACACCTGGGCCAAGCCCAAAGAGCTCGAGGCGACGATTCGCAACTCTCGCCCTCTGGCGCTCGTCTACGACACGGCTCACGCCGAGGGCGTGGGCCAGTGCGCGCCGGAGTCGATCCCCCTGATCGCGGTCGGGGACGAGGCCGATTCGCTGCCCGGCTCGTCTCCTTACGAGGCTTGGATCGCGGAGCACGGCCGGCAGCCTCCCGCTCCCTTCGTCCGGAACAGAGGCACGCCCAAAGTGATCATCCAGACCTCGGGGACGACGGGAACGCCGAAAGCTGCCGCGCGCGACGCCGCCGCATCGGGACTGGGCGTGCTGGCCAACCTCCTGCAGGTGGTTCCCTACCGGAGGGACGACATCGTCTACTGCCCGACCCCTCTGTTCCACTCCTTCGGGTTGGCGACCTTCACCTTCGCCACCGCCCTGGGGGCGACGTTGGTGCTACCCGAGAAATTCGACCCCGAGGGCTCGCTCGAGCTCATCGAGAAGCACCGCTGCACGGCCGCATCGTTCGTTCCGGTGATGGTCCGTCGCATCCTCTCGCTTCCCGACGAGGTCAAGTCGAAGTACGACCTCTCGAGTCTGCGCATCGTCATGGCGAGCGGCTCGGTGCTCAGCAACGACGTCAGGCGCGGCGCTACCGAACTCTTCGGTTCGGTCGTCTACGACCTCTACGGCTCGACCGAGGCGGGCTGGGTGGCCATTGCGACCCCAGAGGACATGTCGAAGGACGGCCACACCGTCGGGCGACCGGTGCCGGGGATCGAGGTGAGGGTTACGGGCGCCGACGGCGATCCTCTGCCGGCCGGAGACACGGGCGAACTGTACATCCGCAGCAAGGTCATGTTCGAGGGCTACGTCTCCGGGGAATCGACCAAGAGCAGCGCCGGTGGATGGATGTCGATCGGAGACCTGGGCCACCTGGACGACGACGGCTTTCTCTACATCGAGGGCCGAGCCGACGAGATGGTCGTGGTCGGCGGCGAGAACATCTACCCGGTCGAGGTCGAGCAGGTGATCGAGAATCTCGGCGGTGTGGACGAAGTCGCGGTGGTCGGCCTTCCGGATGAGGAATACGGAGAGGTGATCGCCGCGTTCGTCGCGGGCACGGCCTCGGAGAGCGAGATCACCGAGGTCTGCAGGAAGGAACTCGCTTCCTACAAGGTCCCGAAGCGGATCCAGATTCTCGACGAGCTCCCGCGCAACGCGACCGGCAAGGTCCTGAAGCGAGATCTGATCGAGTCCGCTTCCAACGACTGACCGATCGCGACCGGCCCAGGAAAACGAGCGGACTGCATCCCCCTCGGGCGATAGTTGAGCGCGAGTAATGTATCCGGCCATGGCGCACTTCACCCACGACGGCTTCTCGATCGCCTACGAGCAGCGAGGGCGCAAGGAGGGGGCGAGGGAGCGGCCGATTCTTCTCTTGCACGGCTTGCTCTTTTCGCGCGGCCACAACCATTATCTCGCCGACGTGCTCGCCGAGCAGGGAAATCGCGTCATCCTCATGGACTTCCTGGGTCATGGGGAGAGCGATCAACCAGAGCTCTCCCGTTACTACACCATGGAGCTGTTCGGCCGTCAGGCGGTCGCTCTGCTGGATCACCTCGATATCCCGGAGGCCGTCGTCGGCGGCACCTCGTTGGGGGCCAACGTTTCGCTCGAGATCGCCGCACACGCACCCCAGCGCGTGCGCGGCATGTTCGTCGAGATGCCGGTGCTCGAGCGCGCCGTCATTGCGGCCGCGACGCTGTTCGTCCCCCTGACGATTGCCTACGCGGAGGCCGCTCCGCTCATGCGTTGGTTCGGCCGGGGTGTGGCTCGACTTCCCGAGAACCTCGGTGTGTACCCGAACGCCCTGCGGGAGCTGCTGAGCCGGGACCCGGCGCCGTCTGCCGCCGTCATCCACGGCATACTGACCGGCCGTATCGCACCTCATCCCAGCGACCGGGAGAAGATGGACACCCCCGCGCTCGTGATCGGCCACCGCAGAGACATCCTGCATCCCTTGTCCGATGCCGAGGCCCTTGCCCGCGAGCTCCCGAACTCCCGTCTGGTCGAGGCCCGCAACTTCTTCGAGCTGCGCTTCCCTCCGAATCATCTTTCCGATGCCATCGCCGACTTCCTAAACGAGGTGTGGTCGACATGACGTTCGCCGTTGAAGTGTTTCCCTCCGCCCGATACGCGTCCGAGGCCGCGGCTCGGAGCGCCGGTGAGATCGTCGCCGGCGGAACGCTGGTCGTAACCGGAGGTGGGACCGCTGCGCAGATCTACCCCAAGCTGGCGGCGGATCTCTCAAGTGTCGACGTATTCTTCTCCGATGAGCGCTGCGTCCCCGCCGACGACGAGAACAGCAACTTCGCACTGGTCGATCGTCTACTCCTCAAGCCCAACGGCGCCGTCGGTGTTCACCGCATGCGCGGCGAGGAGTCCCCGATCCGGGCGGCCCGGGACTATCACGCGGAGCTCGTTCCGGCCGTCGAGCGAGGTTTCGACGTCATGCTGCTCGGCATGGGGCCCGACAATCACATCGCCGCCCTGTTCCCCAACTCCGCGGCCCTCATCAATCCCGACGCGCTGTGCCTGCCGGTGGACCGCCCCGACGGAATGAAGGGCCTGACCATGACTCCGCCCGCGCTCGTAGCGGCACGTAGGGTGTTGCTGATCGTGACCGGCGAGGCGAAGGCCGAAGCCGTCGCGCGCGCCGTGAACGGGGACGACGATGAGCTGCGCTGCCCCGTCAGGC
>JBOGWW010000344.1:0-8863 GCA_050693655.1 Actinomycetota bacterium
CCTTATATGAGATCTCCCAGGAGATCGAAAAGACGGTCCAGGACGAGAAGGGCCTGTATCCGAACGTCGACTTCTACGCTGCGTCGGTGTACGGCTACCTCGGAATCCCGACGGACCTCTTCACTCCGGTGTTCGCGTGCAGCCGGGTGTCGGGCTGGACCGCCCACGTCCGCGAGCAGTACGCCGACAACCGCTTGATCCGCCCCGACCACGCGTACGTCGGACCCGACCCCCGCAGCTGGAGCCCGATCAACGAGCGCTGAGCCACCGATCGAGTTGCACCAAGAGGCCGCTCCGGAGGGCGGCCTTTTGATTTGGTGACGGCAGAGGATCAGCCGTGGCCGGAGTTACCCGAACCGCTCGAACCGTGGCCGCTGTTCGTGCCGCCCGAATCGCCCGAGTCGCTCGAGCCGGTACCGCTGTTCGTGTCGTCGTCATCGTCGTCGTCATCGTCGTCCTCACGGTTGCCCGGCCCGGAGTTGGCGCTGGCTCCCGAGTTATCGCTCGGACCCGAGTTGTCGCCGTGCCGGTCGTCCCGGTCGTCGCCACCGTGATCTCCCGGCTCGCAGCAGCCTGGGCCCTGGTCGGGGGTGCCGTCGTCGTCGGGGCTGTTGCCGCGTGCGTTGCGGTCGTCGTTCGGCTCGCAGCAGCCGGGGCCCTGGTCGGGGGTGCCGTCGTCGTCTGCACTGGTCACCGTGGGCGACGCCGCCTGTCCGAGGGAGGTGGCGACTGCCGCGGATACCACTCCCAGCACCAGAAGCGACGCAAACAGCCACATCACCAGGTTGCGCGAAACTCGCATTTGCTCCTCCTTTGTTGCACCGTTGGTCCTGTGACCGTTTAACGAGCGCTTCCGAGGGTGCGTTACGCGTAACGCACGAGCCCGTCGCTCGTTAGACCCTCACAGGGAGCCCCCGACAGATCGGCCCAGCACCAGTGGATGAACGCAACCTGAAGAGGTTGGTGCGCAACACCGCCCGCGGCGACGAGCAGGCCGCGGGCGAGCTGTTCGACCTCTACCACGCTCGCATCTATCGCTATGCCCTCGCGAAGCTGTGGGACAAGCAGGCGGCCGAGGACGTTGCGTCGGAGACGTTCGCTCGGGTGCTCAGGGATCTCGACCGCTTCAAGTGGCGAGGTGCCGGCTTCGAGGCGTGGCTGTTTCGCATGGCTTCGAACCTCGTGACCGATCAGGCCAGGTCCCGTCAGCGAGAGCTCCCCCACGAGGATCCCGAGTTCGCAGAAACCACCGAGCTACGGACGCCCGAGTGGGCCGCGATCGCCGGAGAGACGACCAGGGAGCTGAACGGGATGCTGGCGGTCCTTCCCACGGATCAGCGTGAGGTACTCGTGCTCCGCTTTGCCGGAGGACTGGAAACGGAGGAGATTGGAGCGGTGATGGGCCGGAAGGCCAACGCCGTGCGACAGCTGCAGTTCCGGGCGCTCGAACAGCTGAGAGACCGGATGCGAGACGGAGCGGAGATATGAGCGACAAGCTCGAGCAGGACCTCAAAGAGATGTTCGACGAGATACCCGAACCCGAGAACCGCAGGGATCGGGCGATGTTCGTCGCCGGGGTCGCCGCGCGACGTCCGCCCCCGATATGGCGACGCGCGCTCGTTCCCGCCACGGCGATCTTCGTCGTGCTGTTCGCCCTCAGCATCGGAAGCCTCAAGGCGGCGCCGGGCCAGGCCCTCTATCCGGTGCGGAACGCGCTCAGTTCCGTCGGACTTGCCGAGCAGCCCGTGGAAGTGGTGGATCGTGCTATCAGGCAGGCCGAGGTGCGACTCGAAAGAGCCGACGACCGTCTCGACGACGAGGACTTCAACGGAGCCGAGGCCCTGGTCAGGGAGTCGCTCGGGCAACTGGGTGAGGCACAGGGCCTGCTCGAGGAACTTAGTGGTGAGCCCCGCGGGGAGCGAGCCAAGGAGATCGCCGATCTGAACGACGACGCCTTCGACCTACTCGACGACATAGACGAGGAGCGGGCCGAGGCCGCTCGAGACGCCCGCCAGCGGAGTGAGGACGAGGGAGACGACGACAGCAGCGGTCCGGGTTCGGGCTCGGACGACGACAGCAGTGGCCCCGGGTCGGGTTCGGACGATGACAGCAGCGGTCCGGGTTCGGGCTCGGACGACTGACCGGCGCCAGGAGGGCTTTTATTATTCGGCGTCCGAGGCCCGTTTTCCTCCCCCCGAGCGGGTCGCGAAAAATCCCCGTTTGGGGCTTGTCGATTTCGTCCAAGCTCTGCCAGATTGTTCCTTAGCGGGCGCGTCCGCGACGCGGCATCAGCGGATGGTTGGCCGTGCGAGGCGTTGAAAATCGGCGCTCCGTGCCCTCCCCCTGGCGGAGATGAGCTATGGCACGTCGGAACTATCCCCTCGTTGGGGGTACGAATCGAACTGGGGCCGGCGCTTCGGGCGCCCGGCGCTTCTCCGATGCCCGCATCCTCGTCGTGGACGATCAGCCGGCCAACCTGAGGTTCGCCGCCGCGGTGCTGGAGTCGGCCGGCTACACGAACTTCGAAACCATCGCCGACCCGGGCGAGGTCGTCCCGATGGTCCTGAGCGGCGGAGCCGACCTGATTCTCTGCGACCTTCACATGCCGAGACTGGACGGCTACGGCGTGATGAAGGCGCTCGAAGAGGTCCTTCCCGAGAACTCGTACGTTCCGATCGTGATCCTGACGGCCGACACCACCGTGCAGGCGCGCCAACGAGCACTCGCCCTGGGGGCCAAGGACTTCCTCACCAAGCCACTGGATCACACCGAGATGGTCCTGCGGATCGCGAACCTGCTCGAGACGCGCTCGCTCCACCTCCGGCTGCGGGCGCACAGCGACCGGCTGGAGGACATCGTCGTTCAACGCACTGCAGCGCTGTCCGCGGCCCTGGAGCGCGTGGAGGCGATGCAGGAGGATCTACGCCTGTCACAGGAGGAAACGGTCAAGCGACTCTCGATGGCCGCCGAGCTGAGGGACCCCAACAGCGGCGCGCACATCGAACGGATGAGCCGGTACTGCATGCTCCTGGCCGAGGGCATTGGCATCGGCTTCGAACGCGCCGAGACGATTCGGGTTGCAAGCCAGATGCACGACGTCGGGAAGATCGCCATTCCGGACAGCATCCTGCTGAAGCCCGGCCCCCTCGACCACAGCGAACGGATCGAGATTCAAAGGCATGCGGAGATCGGGCAGCGCATCCTGGCCGGGTCGCGCTCCGAGCTCATGGCTACCGCCGCCACGATCGCGGGGACCCACCACGAGCGCGTGGACGGCCGCGGCTACCCGCACGGCCTCGAGGGCGAAGAGATTCCGATCGAGGGGCGGATCGCGGCCATTGCCGATGTCTTCGACGCGCTAACCAGCGACCGCGTGTACCGACCCGCGGTGCCGCTAGGTGAGGCGGTGGAGCTCATGAAGAGCAGTGCGGGCAGGCACCTGGACGCCGCGCTGCTCGACGAGTTCCTCGGTGCGATGTCCGCCGTGAAAGAGGTCCTGCAGGAGCACTAAACCAGCCGGCGTTTCGTCTGCGCCACGACGTTGCTCAGCAACATGGCGATGGTCATTGGCCCCACTCCTCCCGGGACGGGAGTGATCGCCGAGGCAACCTCTTTGACCGCGTCGAATTCGACGTCCCCGACGAGGCCTTGTTCGGTGCGATTCATGCCGACGTCGATGACGACCGCGCCCTCCTTGACCATGTCGGCTGTGATCGCATGCGCCCGTCCGACGGCGGCGATCAAGATGTCGGCGCGCCGGGTGTGCTCGGCGAGGTCCCTCGTGCGCGTGTGGCAGATCGTTACGGTCGAGTTCGCTCCGTTCGCCTTCTGAACCATCAGCGCGCCCATCGGTTTGCCTACGATGTTGCTGCGACCGACGATTACGAGCTCGGCCCCCGAGGTCTCGACCCCACTGCGCAAGAGCAGCTCCTGAATCCCCGCGGGCGTGGCGGGGGCCACTATGGGGTTGCCGGAAAGCAGCCGCCCGAGGTTGTAGGGATGAAACCCGTCCGCGTCCTTGATCGGAGAGACCGCGTCGAGTATCGACTGCTCGTCCACGTGATCGGGGAGCGGTATCTGCACCAGGATTCCGTGCACGGCGTCGTCGGCGTTGAGCGTGCCGAGCAGCTCGAGAAGCTCGTCCTGACTCGTCTCCGCCGGAAGGTCGTGGTCCCACGACTTGATCCCGACCTCGGCGCAGGCCTTGCGCTTGGTGCGAACGTAGATATGGCTGGCCGGGTCGTCGCCCACGAGCAGGGTGGCGAGTCCGGGAGTCACGCCCCGCCTGGACAGCTCCGCGCAATCCCGCGCCACCTCGGCCCTGACGGCCGCGGCGATGGCCTTTCCGTCGATTATCTTGGCCGACATACTCACCCCCCCTGCCGTGAATCCCTAGTGCCTGAAGTGCCGTCGTCCCGTGAACAGCATCGGAATGCCGTGTTCGTCGGCGGCCTCGATTACCTCGTCGTCGCGCACCGAGCCCCCGGGCTGGATCACGGCGGTGGCCCCCGCCTCGACCGCCGCATCGAGTCCGTCGCGGAACGGAAAGAACGCATCGGAGGCACACACCGTCCCCGCGGCGCGCTCGCCCGCCCGCCCGGCGGCCAGTTGGGTCGACTCGACCCGGCTCATCTGTCCCGCTCCGACACCGACCGCAGCGCCGTCCTTCACGAGCACGATGGCGTTCGACTTGACGTGCTTGACGACCGTCCAGGCCAGGCGCAGATCGGACAACTGCTCCTCGGTGGGCTGGGCCTTCGTCACGACCTTCGCCCCGGTCGCCTCGTCCGTCCCGTCCGGGGACTGCAGCAAGAATCCGCCGGCGACGCGGCGCACCTCGACCTCCGAGGATGTGAACGCCGGAGCCCGGAGGATGCGCAGGTTCTTCTTAGCGGTGAGCAACTCGAGAGCGGCTTCCTCGAACGATGGAGCGATTACGACCTCACAGAAGATCTTTGCGATCTCGCCGGCGGCGGCCTTTGTGCAGAGCGAGTTCAGCGCGATGATCCCGCCGAACGCCGAGGTGGTGTCGCACTCGTAGGCGCGCACGTAGGCCCCGTCGATCGACTGGGCAACCGCGACCCCACAGGGATTCGAGTGCTTGACGATGGCGCAGCCGAAGTCCGGGAGCTCCGAGACGAGCTTGTAGGCGGCATCGGTATCCAGCAGGTTGTTGTAGCTCAGCTCCTTGCCGTGCAATTGCTCGGCGGCGGCCAGGCCGCGCCGCGAAGCGCCGCTCGCATAGAAGGCCGCCTCTTGGTGAGGATTCTCGCCGTAGCGCAGATCCATGATCTTGGCGCCGGCCAGGATGAAGCGCTCGGGCCACTCCTCCTGGTCTCCGAAGTGCTCGACGATCGCGGCGTCGTACGCGGCTGTGTGGGCGAAGGCCTCGACGGACAGTGCCCGGCGCGTACTCCGCGACACTTCACCGGCGCTCCTGATCTCGTCGATCACCCGCTCGTAGCGATCGGGGTTCACCACCACCGCGACCGAGTGCCAGTTCTTCGCCGCGGCGCGCACCAGCGCCGGGCCTCCGATGTCGATTTGTTCGAGTGCCTCGTCCTCGGAGACCGCGGCTCGCGCCACCGTTTGCTCGAAGGGATAGAGGTTGACCACGACCAGGTCGATCGCCTCGATATCGTGTGCGGCCAGCTCGTCGCGGTGCGACTCCTTGCGCCGGTCGGCGAGGATCCCGCCGTGGATCTTGGGATGCAGCGTCTTGACGCGCCCGTCGAGGATCTCGGGAGCGCCGGTCACGTCGGCGACCCGGACCACGCTCACGCCGGCGTCGGACAACGCCTTGGCGGTCCCTCCCGAGGAGACGATCTCGTAGTCCGCCTCGACCAGCGCGCGGGCGAGCTCCACCACGCCGGACTTGTCGGACACGCTGATAAGCGCTCGCTTCATCGCCATCGCGGGCATCCTACGTTGACGGACGAACCCACTTGAGTCAGGCGACGCGCTGACCGGGAGCCAGTCTCCGTGCCGGAATTCGCAGGCGGCCCACGGTGAGGTAACCGGCCGCGAGAGCCAGCGCGAGCTCGATCGAGAGACCCGCGGGCCAGAGCGCCGGGGGCTCGCGCTCCGACTCCCCGAAGGACATAGGAGCTCCGGCAGGCCGGCGAGCTTGCCGGACGGAATCCCTGATTCCCTCCAGCGGGTCGGGGACGAAGCGCGAATTCGAGCGAGGGGCCGCGTCGGCCAGCACCACGAAGGGATTGGGGGCGAGGATCACCCAGCGCCATCCGATCACCCGCTCCTGGGTCGTGAAGTCCCCGAACTCTTCCTGGACTCGGACGGTTTCGGTCGGTGCCGTGATCACCGAGACGCCGAACAGAATGAGGGTCCCGATGGTTAGAAGAAACACCACCGCGTAAGACATCACCGCGCTCAGCGCGGGCCTGCGGAGAAAGGCCGAGGTCGCGAGTCCGACCGACAGCAATACCGCGCACATCAGTATCAGTACGACGTAGACCACCGAGGCTCGGCCCAGCCCCACTCCTCCCTCGGCCATAGTCCACAGCGTCAGCGGTATCGATGCCGCGAGGAACGCGAGCGCCACCAACAGGCCCGACGCGAACTTGGCCAGGAATATCTCTTGGGGTTTCAGCAACGTGGCCTGCAGGACGGCGAACGTGCCCCGGTCGCGCTCCGAGTTCACCGAGGTCGAGGTCAACGACGGCACTACCAGGCAGATCAGCGACAACGTGAACAGCATCAGAGAACCGAACATCGTCGGACCTAGCGGGATGCCGCCGACGTCCTCACCGAATCCACCGAATGATCGAAGCTGCGCCTGCGCCCCCAAGCGCGCAAGAAAGGTCACGGCCGCGAGCACCGTGACCCACAGCGAGAGCAGGATCCACCAACGCTTGCCCCTCACGCGCTGCTTGATCTCGCTCAGGATCAGGGCCTTCACGCCCGGCCCTCCTGCTCCATCGCGAGGAACGCACCCTCGAGCCCCCCGCCCACCGGAGTCATCTCGATCACGCGCACGCCCTGGGCAACTAGACGGGCGAGGATGTCCGCGGCGGCCTCGTCGTTGATCGTCTCGATGACGACGCGCTTCGGAGAGACGCGTTCGAAGAGGACCCCCAAAGCGCGCAGCGGAGCCTCGACATCGTTCAGCGCGCGGATCCGGTAGCGGCGAACCGCTCCGCCGTGGGGCAGCGACGAGAGCGCGTGAACGCCGCGGCACTGCCCCGCGTCGACGAAGGCCACGAGATCGGACATCTCCTCGAGCTCGGTGAGGATGTGCGAGCTCACCACGATCGTGACGCCCTCGTCTCTCTGACGCCGGACGAGATCGCGCAGCTCGATGCGGGCCCGTGGGTCGAGTCCGCTGGCCGGCTCGTCGAGCAGGAGGATGCGCGGGGAGTGAACCAGCGTGCGGGCGAAGCCGAGCTTCTGTTTCTGACCGCGCGAGAGCGTGTGCACCGGCGCGGCGGATTTGTCGCTGAGGCTCACCATCGCCAGGAGCTCGTGGGCGCGCCGGGTTGATTGCGCGACCGGGAGCTTGTAAGCGGCACCGAAGAGCTCGAGGTACTCGAGCGAGGTCAGGTCGTCGTAGGTGCCGAAGAAGTCGGGCATCCAGCCGACGAAGCTATGGACCTCGAAGGGATGCTGGACGGGGTCGACGCCGCCGATGCGCGCCGAACCGCCGTCGGGGGCCAGCAATCCCGAGAGGATGAGCAGCAACGTGGTCTTGCCCGAGCCGTTCGGCCCCACGAGCGCGATGACCTCGCCGGGCGGCAGGGACATCGAGAAACCGTTGAGCGCCCGGGTGGCGCCGAAGCTGCGGTGAAGATCCTCACATACGAGCGCCGGGGTCGGCGGCGGTGCTCCCAACGAGGCGCTCACCGCTCCCGGATCCTGACCCCGCGATCGACAAGCTCGACGCGGCCGGCGAGGAACAGCGCACACACCTCGGGCAGCAGGCGATGCTCGAGTGACTTGATGCGCTCGTGCAGGCTCTCCTCGGTGTCGTCGTCTCGCACCGGGGTCGGCTTCTGCATGATGATCGGCCCGTGATCGACCTCGCTGTCGACGAAGTGAACGGTGCTGCCGGTGATCTTCACACCGAACTCGAGCGCGTCGCGCACCGCATGGGCACCCTTGAAGGCCGGAAGCAGCGAAGGGTGAAGGTTGATGAGCCTGCCCTCGAAGGCCGCCACGAAAACGGAGGCCAGGATGCGCATGAAGCCGGCGGACACGACGAGGTCCGGCTCGCAGGCCGCAACGATGTCTCGCAGGGCTTCGCTCCACGCCTCCCGGGATTCATAATCCTTCGGACGCACGAGCTCGTGATTCAGTTCCCTCTGTTCCGCCAGCTTCAGCCCCGTGCACTCGCGATCCGCGATCACGGCGACGACCTCGGCCGGAACCCGCCCGTCCTCGCAGGCGTCGGCGAGGGCCTCCATGTTGGAGCCCGAGCCGGAGATGAGCACCACGATGCGTCCCGCCACGACCTCACCCTACGGGTCGCCGTCCCCGGTTGCCCGGACTCCGGTCCTACTCATGGCGTCGAGCTAGGCGCCGATGCCGACCTTCGGAGTCAGCGTCATGCCCATGTCCAGATCGGCCGGTCCCGCACCCATGCGCGCCTCCGCGTAGTCCCGGGCCATCAGCCCCGCGAACATCCCACCCACCACCACGAGTCCGAGCAGCGCCCCGCTTCCGGTCATCGCGAGAGCGGGGGCCGGGCAGGTACCGGCGACCGCCCATCCCGTTCCGAAGATGGCGGAGCCTGCGATGTGGTGGCGCTCTACCGGCGGGCGGCCCGGCCGGAGAGGCCCTGCGAAGGGCGTGTTCCAGCGTTTCCTCTCGAGGCCCCAGACGATCGGCGCGGCGACCGCGACGGCCG
>JBOGWW010000345.1:0-11251 GCA_050693655.1 Actinomycetota bacterium
GATCGAGGTCGTGGGACCCGGACATCCCTACGATGAGGCCGGACAGGCGCAGGGCGGCGACTTCGCTTCCCGCATGAAGATGTCGCTTGCCCTTCTCGAGAGCCTGGTCGACTCGTGCGAGGTGACCGAACGCTCGGGCGGCGGCATGAGCGCCCGCCTGGTGGTCAATCTCTAGCGGAGCGTGCCGGCCTGGGAGGGCGAGTTCGACTTTCTCTTGAGCGCCATGACCGGATGGCGATCAAATCGGTCAAGAGAACGGACCCGACCGGATTTGTGCGCAACCAGGGCTCCCCGAGCTCCCAGAGCGGGCCAAACCCCCCCCAACCGGCAGGACCGGACCCCCGAGTCCCAGGCTTCCACTCGATCCCTCCCTTCGATGCCTGATTTTGGGCCGGCTGGCCGCCCCCGGGAGCGGCAAGTAGCCACCCGGCCCGACAAAGACTCGGCCTCCCCACCCGACCCAGCCGAAATTGACCTTTCGGTGGTCGATTGTGTATCTTTTGGCGAGCCAAAAAATGAACATGTCACTATCGAAATCTGATCGGGAAACCCTCAAGGCCATCTACCGCCTGACGCGCGACGGCGCCGCGGCGCACACCGGCGCGCTCGCGAACTCGCTGGGCGTGTCACCCGGTACCGCGACGGCGGCCGTTAAGAAGCTCGCGGAGCGAGGGGTGGCCCAGCATGAGCCCTACCGGGGCGTCGAGCTCACCCCCGAGGGACGCCGCGTCGCGGTGCGAGCGATCCGGCGCCATCGCATCGTCGAGCGTTTCCTCGCCGACATGCTGGGCTACCCCTGGAACGACGCCGACCGGCTTGCGGGGACCTTCGAGCACGAGCTTCCTCAGGAGGTCGAGGATCGACTCTTCGTCGCCCTCGACCGGCCCGCGACCTGCCCCCACGGCTTCCCCATTCCCGACCTCGACATGGACGAGATTCCTCAGATGCCGCCGCTCTACGCGCTCGAGCCGGGCGACAGTGCGGTGGTCGCGGTTCCTGGTTCGACCGATCCCGAGGTCATCAAGTTTCTCGACGACCTGGGTCTTCGTCCGGGAGTCAACGTGGAGGTGCGGGAGAAGCACCCCTTCGACGGACCCATCGTGGTGCGAGTTGATGGCAAGGACCGCACGATCGGAGAGAGGGTCGCCAACCAAATCTTTGTGCGCGTAAGCGAGACACGCGCGAAACGCGCCAAGCAGCAGCCGGCTTGAGTACGCCGGAAGGGGATGAAAGAGGCGATGAACGCCAGAAGGGAGAACGATGCAGCACTTGCTAGCAGCTGAGGGGGGATACCAGGAGTTCACCCTCGGCGGAGCGGAGTGGTTTTGGCTCGGCTTCTCGGCCATTACCGCGCTCGTGGCACTTGCCGTTGGCTTCCAGCTGATGCGTGGAGTCCTGGCTGCCGATCAAGGAACGCCGAAGATGATCGAGATCGCGAAGGCGATTCAGGAGGGGGCCCTGGCCTATCTCCGGCGCCAGATGAAGACCATTGCGCTGATCACAATTCCGGTTGGCATCATCGTTTTCGTAACCTCAACGCAGGTCGTGCGACCCGATGGAAGCCAAGCGCTGAGCTTCTTCGAGTCCGGACTTTTTCGCACCCTCGCATTCCTCGCGGGATGTTTCATGTCGGGAGCTACCGGCTTCATCGGCATGAGCCTTGCGGTGCGCGGAAACGTCCGCACGGCGGCCGCGGCCAAGACCGGATCGCTTCCCGCGGCGCTGCGCGTCGCGTTTCGTACCGGTGGGGTTGCCGGAATGTTCACCGTGGGCCTGGGGCTTCTCGGAGCCACCCTCATCATCATGGCGTTCCAGAACACCTCGAGCGCCATTCTCGTGGGCTTCGGTTTCGGTGGCTCGCTGCTTGCGTTGTTCCTTCGAGTGGGTGGTGGAATCTTCACCAAGGCGGCCGACGTAGGGGCAGACCTCGTCGGAAAGGTCGAGGCGGGCATTCCAGAGGATGATCCTCGCAACCCCGCAACCATCGCCGACAATGTCGGAGACAACGTCGGTGACTGTGCCGGAATGGCGTCCGACCTCTTCGAGTCCTACGAGGTCACGCTCGTCGCCTCCATCATTCTCGGAGTGGCGGCCTTCAACGCAATCGGCCGCCCCGAGGCCGCGGTGATCGGACTCATCTTCCCGGTGATCGCTCGCGCCGTCGGAGTGCTGGCGTCGATCGTCGGGGTGTACTCGGTTCGTGCGACGGACAAGGACCGCAGCGCCATGGCGCCGATCAACCGGGGTTTCCTCACGGCCGGCGTCCTAACCGTTCTGGGCACCGGTGCGGTGGCTCTCTTCTACGTCGGCAACGAGACCGAGTTCAACGAGGGATGGATGATGGCCCTTGCGGTCGTTGCGGGCCTGGTCCTGGCGCAGGTGGCGAGCCGGCTGACCGAGTACTTCACCTCGACCGAGAATGCTCCGGTGCGCGAGATCGCCGAGGCCACTCGAACCGGACCGGCGACGACGATCCTCTCCGGTTTCTCGTCCGGACTCGAGTCCTCCGTATACGCGATCATCGCCATCGCCGGCGCTCTTGGGGTTGCGATCGCGCTCGGTGGCGGAAACCTGCAGTTCTCTCTCTACCTCGTGGCGTTGACGGGTATGGGCATGCTCGCAACAACCGGTGTCGTCGTGTCGGAGGACACTTTTGGTCCGGTCGCCGACAACGCGGCCGGCATCGCGGAGATGTCGGGTGAGTTCAAGGGTGAGCCCGAGAAGATCATGGTGAGTCTCGACGCCGTCGGTAACACTACCAAGGCGGTGACGAAGGGTTTTGCCATCGGGTCGGCGGTTATCGCTGCGGTCGCGTTGTTTGCGTCCTATATCGAGACGATCGGAATAGAGAAGGACATCGCCGCCGAGGGAGGCAACCTCTTCAACAACCCGCTGACCGCTATCAACGTTGCCGATCCCAAGACCTTCATCGGACTTCTTATCGGTGGTTCGATTGCGTTCCTATTCAGTGCGCTTGCGATCCGAGCGGTTGGGCGCAGCGCGGGCATCGTCGTGCAGGAGGTGCGCGATCAGTTCCGTCGCAAGCCGGGGATCATGGATGGAACCGAGCGTCCCGATTACGGTCCGGTGATCGACATCTGCACCGCGGCCTCACTTCGTGAGCTTGCAACGCCCGCGCTGCTCGCGGTACTCAGCCCGATCATCGTGGGTTTCGGCATCAACTATTTTGCTCTGGGTGCGTTCCTTGCCGCCGTGATTCTTACGGGTCAACTCATGGCGAATTTCCTGAGCAACGCCGGGGGTGCGTGGGATAACGCCAAGAAGTACATCGAGGACGGTCACGAGGGCGGCAAGGGCTCTGCGGCCCACGAGGCGGCCATCATCGGCGACACCGTTGGAGACCCCTTCAAGGACACCGCCGGTCCTGCGCTCAACCCCCTCATCAAGGTGATGAACCTAGTGTCGCTCCTCGTGCTTCCTGCGGTGATCGCGCTGGAGGACAACTCCGTCCGCTACGTGATCGCGGCGGCGGCCCTGGCCGTGCTGGCGGGAGCCATTGCGTTCAGCAAGCGCCCCACCAAACTCGGTCACACCGAGGCTGATGCTCCGAGGGTGGAGGCGCCCGTAGCGGCGGACTGACTCAGCACCATCTGTAGAGGGGCCTTTCGGGGAGGATCGCTTTCTAAATCTAATGACCTACGCGAGTCACGAGGCCCCCGGAGCTTCCTCGCCGTAGAGGTCACGTGGAGGAGGCTGCCTTGGGTGTGCGCGCTTCCTGAACGTGGTAGGGAACGCTCGCCGCGACGACGCCCTCTTGGAAGAGCAGATGGCGCTTGACCACCAGGGCCGTCTGGCCGTGAAGTATTTGATGGTGTCTCTTCTCTACGACGAATTCCGGCAGGACGATCGTCACCACCCGATTCAATCCGTCGGCCTCGTACTGCTTGATGTAGTTGGTGAGAGACCGTCCGATGTCGCGGTAAGGCGAGTCCTCTATCTCGAGCGGATGCGGGATGCGGGCCTCCAGCCAGTCGTTTCCAAGCCGCTCGGTGGCCTCGGGGTCAAGTCCAAAGCTGACCGCGCGTATGTCTGTGGCTTGCAGAGTCTCGGCGTACTCGATCGCTTGAAGCGTGGCGTTGTGGACCGCGGAAACGAGAATGCAGACGTAGTTGCGAGCCGGCTCCTTGGAGTCGTCCATATCGGGCTTGATGTCTTCCTGCAGCACGGGAACATCGAGAATCTGAACCCCCGGCTCCGTGAGCATCGACGCCTTCAACCGGTGAAGCCGAGGATGCCTGACGATCTCGAGGAAGCTGCGGGACTCGAGGACTTCTGGGACCACCAAGGTGAGAAAGTCATCCTGCGTGAGTCCCCGGCGTTTGGCCCGCGCGAACTTCTTGAGCGTCCGCGTGCGCGAGGTCTCGGTTTCCAGATACTGCAGAGGGATGTCGGGGGCGAGGCGCTTCCAAGGTGAGAGGTTTGCCCTGTCGAATGTCACGGCGCTGACCTCGGCAGCCCTCATGGAGCGCGAGTAACCGACCGCCCGAGCAGTGGCCGCATCCACTCGCGCGGCCATTATGACCACGTGCTGATGGCCCGGCCGGCGATCAACGGGCCTGCGGTCGGGTCGGCCGAGTTGCCGACGCAGGCTCTCGTAGTGACTGTGAATCCCCCGCATGAGGTACATCAGTATCGGGATCATGACAAGGACCAGCCATGCCCCGCGCGCAAACTTCGTGTAAATGACTACGAGAAGCACGGTGCCGGTAATGGTTGCCCCGAAGCCGCTGATGGGAACCGTTCTTCGCCATCCAGGCGGTCGCACGCGCAGTGAACGCACGACCATGCCGGTCTGCGAAAGAGTGAATGAGATAAACACACCGACCAGGTAAAGCTGGATCAAGCGGTTGAGATCCGAGTCGAAGACCCAAACCAGTGTGGAAGCAGCAATCGCGAGGATCACGATCCCGTTGGAGAAGACGAGCCTATCCCCGCGGTTCATGAACTGGCGGGGCATCAGATGGTCGGCGGCGAGGATGGAAGACAGTCTCGGGAAGTCTTGGTAAGCGGTGTTCGCGGCCAGGATCAGGATGGACGCAGACATGATCTGAACGAAGTAGAACAGGGCTCCTCCACCGAAGACCGCATCGGCCACCTGGGCCAGGACCGTCTTCGCGTGCAAGTCCTCGGAGAAAACCACATTGGTACGATCGGCCAGGAACGAGATGCCCAAGAACATCGTCGTGGAAAGTGTGGCCATGATCGCCAGCGTGTTTGCCGCGTTGCGCGACTGCGGGTAGCGGAAAGCGGGAACCCCATCGGCTATAGCTTCGACCCCTGTTAGTGCAGTGGTTCCGGCGGCGAAGGCTCGTAGTAGGAGCACGAAAGTGACCGCCGTCTCGGGTTGCAGCCCGCTGCCTGCGGTTTCCGCTACGGGACATTCGTCAAGGCACTTGATGATTCCTGTTCCGATCATCATGTAGATCGCCACCACGAATCCGTAGGTGGGTACCGCGAAGAGAACTCCCGATTCCTTCGATCCCCGCAGATTTGCGAGCGTGACGAGGACGATGAATCCAATCGCCACCTCGACCTGGTACTCCTCCAAGTCCGGGACGGCGGAGATGATCGCATCGACGCCGGCCGTGATCGACACCGCCACGGTCAGCGTGTAATCGATGAGCAGCGCGGATCCCGCGGTCAGACCCGGAACCAACCCGAGGTTCTCGCGCGAGACGCGATAGGCACCGCCGCCGCTCGGATAGGCCTTCACCGTCTGCCGGTAAGAAGTGACCACAATCCACAACAGACAAGCCACTGCCAGCGTGACGGGGAGGATGAACTTAAAGGCCGTCGCCCCCGCAAGGGCGAGCACGAGCATTGCTTCCTGCGTCGCATAGGCGTTCGACGAGAGCGGGTCCGACGAGAAGACCGGGAGCGCTATCGACTTGGGTAAGAGGGTGTGCTCCATCTCGCCCGAGGACATCGGTTTGCCCAAGACGACGCGCTTTACGACCGCCCCAGCTTTACTCACGTGCGAGAGATTATCCGTGCTCCGGGCCGGGCACGAGCGTGTATTCGGGGTTCAAAACCACCGGCACGCCGTCCCGGCTGACGCCGGGGATCCCCTGAATGATGAGGCCGACGCCGAGTCGTACTCCCTGCAGCGATGACCGGCCCAACCACTTCGCGATCATGCGCCCCGTGCCATCGATGATCGTGGCCTCGATGGAGCCTGTGCCCTCGCGCGGGTCGATGCGGATGTTTTGAACCACTCCGGCGGTCCTGCAGCCGCAGCGCGGCTCGACCTCGGCGATCGATATCGTCCCCTCGAGGGAGGCGACCCAGGCTCTCAGGTTCTCCGCTCGCAACTCGTCGGGATCCTGAGAGAGTTTGCTCAAGAACTTAGCGGCCATTACTGGGAAGTATGGCAGTATCGCCGCTCTGATCTGAGCCATCTGGAGACTTAAAGGAGCTCGGTTGAAGTGCACGTAATCATCGCCGGATGCGGCAGAGTCGGCTCGGAGCTGGCCGTAAGTCTCGAGCGTCTGGGGCACACGACGGCCATCATCGACAAGAACCCCAAGGCCTTCGAGCGGCTCCGCCACGACATCAAAGGGACCCAGCTGACCGGCTTCGTCTTCGATCGGAAGATCCTCGAGGAGGCCGGCATCGAAAACGCCGAGGCCTTCGCCTCCGTAACCAACGGGGACAACTCGAACATCGTGTCCGCTCGAATGGCCAAAGAGCACTATCGAGTTCCGCAGGTCGTCGCCCGAATCTACGACCCCAGGCGGGCGCAGATCTACCAGCGGCTCGGCATCCAGACGGTCGCAACCGTCCGATGGACCACCGACCAGATCCTTCGACAGATGCTCCCCGACGATATCCCGGTCGAGTACACGATCGACAACGGCGAGGTCGTCGTTGCGGCGCTGCCGGCTCCGTCGGAGACCGTCGGCAAGACTGTGACCGGGTTCGATCTCGGCGGACGCCGGACCCTGATCGCAGTCAGCCGCTTCGGAGTGCCCAGAGTGCCCAATGAATCGCTCACGGTTCAGGACGGCGACATCCTTCACTTCTCCGTCGCCAGGGGAGATGTGGCGGGCCTGTCGGACGAGCTAAAGAAGGTCGGGCGCCCCGAATGAGCCCCAAAACGATGAGGATCGCCATTGCGGGGGCCGGCAATGTAGGCACCTACGTCGCGTCGGACCTGCGGAGGCGCGGGAACGATGTCGTTCTGATCGAGCAGAACGCCGAGCACGCCGGGAGGGTTCAGCACGACGCCGACGTCGATTTGAACTGGGTCATCGGCGATGCTTGCGAGGTCCATACCCTGGACGAGGCCGTACTGTCCTCTTGCGAGGTGGTCGTTGCCGCCACCGGAGACGATGAGGACAATCTCGTTATCTCGCTCTTGGCCAAGCAGGAGTTTGCGGTGCCGCGCGTCATTGCACGAGTCAATCATCCCGACAACGAGTGGTTGTTCAATCAGTCGTGGGGTGTGGACATCGCGGTCAGCACGCCGCACCTTCTTACCGCCTTGGTCGAGGAAGCCGTCAGCGTGGGCGATCTCGTCAAGTTGCTTCGTCTGGAGCAAGGGAGAGTCTCGCTCATGGAGGTGACCCTGGCCGAAGGGGCGCCCATCGACGGAAAGACCGTGCGGGAGATCGAGTTTCCTGCCGACAGCTCTCTCGTCGCGATCGTGCGCGATGGTCACGTCATCGCCCCGCGCGGCGAGACCCCTCTGCACGCCGGGGACGAAGTTCTCGCACTCGCAAGCACCCAGGCGGAGGCCGATCTCCGAAGGACCCTCACCGGGGAGTAGGGACACCTCGCAGCCGAGGCTATTGGGTGTCGGCGGTGTGACCCGAGGCTGCGGCCTGAAGGGCCTTGCGCTGCCTGCGTCTGCGGAGGTACCAGACGACCGCAGCCACCACCAGTAGTCCACCGATGATGACTGTCGGCAGGTCGAAGTAGTCGAGCACCCTTTCCCAGTTGTCTTTGACGACCACGCCGGCCCAGGTGAGCGCGAAGGTCCACGGAATGCACCCGAGGAAGGTATAGAGAGTGAACTTTCCGAAGGGCATCTTCGCTATCCCGGCGGGGAGTGAGATAAAGGTTCGAATCACAGGCAGGAGGCGGGAGAAGAAGGTGGCGGCCTCGCCGTGGCGTTCCCACCACACCTCTGCCTTGTCGATGTCGTGACTTCGGATCAGGACGTATTTGCCGTAGCGATCGAGCACCTCCCGGCCCATGGTGCGCCCCACGCCGTAGGCGATCCAGGAGCCCACCACGTTGCCGAGCACGCCCATGGTTCCCACCCAGAAGAAGTTCAGGTCGCCGGCGGCCGCGTACCATCCACCCACGAGCATCGTGACCTCGCTGGGGAAGGGGATGCAGGCGGACTCGGCCAGCATCAGCAGAAATATCGCCGCGTAGCCGTAGTCGATGACCCACGATTCCATCAAGGAGATGAGCGTTTCCATAGCGGGTCACCTTACGTGGTTACAACCGGAGAAGGCATCCAAACGGATTAGTGGTGCGTCCGCCGCACCAGGGCCTGGACCAGCGACGGACCGGAGAAGAGCGCCGCGATCAGCGCGGCTCCAAAGAGCACCGGGCCCTCCAATGCTTGCTCGACGAGGCTCTCCACGAGCAAGAAGGCATCAGCGAACATCGCCGTTCCTTTCCGAGACCGTCGATCTCTAGGGCTCCCCTGGCCACGGAGCTCCTTGAGTTCTCTTCGGCCGAAGCGGGGAGCGACCTGAATCCCACCGGGAGATCGCCGTGCGTACTGGCTTTGAGCGACTGGAAGAAGTTGGATGACTGGGCAAACCACCAAAACCCAAACCAAGAAACCGGCATCGAAGGCAGGAATTGGTCCCTTTGCCGATTGGTTGTGGCCCGCTCCGATCGTTCTCGGTGCAGAAACCTCCGTCCAGCGGAGGTTTTCGCACGAGCTAGCCCCAGGGGTCTTCTCGCCCTCGCCTAGCACTCATATGGGAGTGTCAGCGCCCTCGACTCGGACAAATCGGTCGGGAACACCGGGAGTCCCGGGAATGTTCGTAGTTGACAGAGGCGGGAAAAGGATGCGAATAATCGCCTTCCCGTGCACCGCACCAACGAACGACCCGGTTCCCGGCCCAATCCCGGGGGAACGAATACCGGTTGAACCTGGTCCGAGGACGGACGACGAGCGATCGTCTCAGGACGGCGCGCGAAGAAGGAACTCAAGGAACTTAGGAGCTTAGTGGCCAAGAACCTCGTCATCGTCGAGTCGCCCGCCAAGGCGAAAACGATCGAAAAATATCTCGGCAAGGACTACAAGGTCCTTGCCTCGCTGGGTCATGTCCGGGATCTACCGAAGAGTGATTTCGGGATCGAGGTCAACGGCGGGGTCAATATCAAGTACGTCGCGAGCCGCACCGCCAATGCACGCAAGGCGATGTCCGCCATAAAGAAGGCCGTCGCGGATTCCGAGACCATCTGGCTCGCCACCGACCCCGACCGCGAGGGCGAGGCCATCGCATGGCACGTCGCGGAGGCCGCCAAGCTGAAGCCCGAGAACACTCGGCGCGTGAGCTTCAACGAGATCACGAAGCGAGCTGTAGCCGAGGCCTTCGAGCAGCCCCGAGGTCTCGATATGGACCTCATCGACGCGCAGCAGGCTCGGCGCGCGATCGATCGCATCCTCGGTTACAAACTCTCGCCGCTGCTGTGGCGCAACGTGGGTCCGAACCTCTCCGCCGGCCGAGTGCAGAGCCCGACGCTCTGGCTCGTTGTGCAGCGAGCGAGGGAGATCCGCGACTTCAAACGCGAGGAGTTCTGGGACGCTATTGCGTCGCTCTCGACCGAGGGCGGAGACGGTTTCCAGGCCAAGTACCCGGCCAGCGCGAAGCAGAAATTCGAACTGACCGATGAGGACCAGGCGAAGTCTCTAGTCGAGCGCGTCAGACCCGGTCCGTGGACCGTTGCCGAGGTCCGCAAGTCGGAGCGCTCCAAGAAACCGCCCGCACCGTTCAAGACCTCGACCCTGCAACAAGTGGGATCGTCGAAGCTCGGGCTTCCGACCTGGAAGACGATGCAGATCGCACAGGGTCTCTACGAGGCCGGCCACATCACGTACATGCGGACGGACTCATCGAACCTGTCCAACGAGGCCCTCGGGGCGATCGGGAACTTCGTCGAGACGAGCTACGGCAAGCGGTACCACCAGGTGCGCAAGTTCTCCGCGAAGACGAAAGGAGCCCAAGAGGCTCACGAGGCGATTCGACCCAGTGAAGTGTCGGTGCTCCCAGCGGACCTTCGGGGAAGCCTCGACCGCGATGCATACCGTCTGTACGAGCTGATCTGGCAACGAACGGTCGCCTGCCAGATGGCCGAGGCGGTTTACGACGCGACATCGGTGGATGTCGAGTCCAACGGAGTGATCTTCAGAGCAACCGGTCAGACCCTCAAGTTCGACGGCTACCTGAAGGTCTACCTGGACGTTTCCGACGATCAGGCCGAGGAGGTCGAGGGACTCATCCCCGAACTCGAGGCGGGTCAGGTTCTGAACCTCGACAACCTCGAGGCTACCCAGCACTTCACCGAGCCTCCGCCGCTGTACACCGAGGCGACGCTCGTCAAGAAAATGGAGGAGGTCGGCATCGGCCGCCCCTCGACCTACGCGCCGACGGTGAGAACCCTCAACGATCGCGAGTACCTGCGGACCGAGAGCCGCAGGCTTCATTTGGTCACCAGAGGTGAGGTCGTCACGGATCTCATGGAGGCGCACTTCCCGGAGGTGGTCGATGTCGAGTTCACCGCTCGGATGGAGGAATACCTCGACGACATCGCGGTCGGCGAGAAGGCAATGGTGCCGATCGTCAAGGAGTTCTACGACTCCTTCACCAGACACGTGGAAGAGCAGCAGGACAAGATGACCCGCCCGGAGCAGCCGACCGACTTGAAGTGTCCTGAATGCGGCCGGTCCGTGGTGAAGAAGTTCGGTAAGCACGGACTCTGGTTCCTCTCGTGCTCGGGCTGGCCCGAGTGCAAGTGGTCTCAGCAGCTCGATGAGGAGGGCAATCCCCTGCCCGATCCCGAGGGCACGGGCGAGAAGTGCCCCCAGTGCGGTCACGAGCTCGTCGCCAAGAGCGGCCGGTTCGGTCCCTTCGTGGGCTGCTCGAACTACCCCGAGTGCAAGTACATCAAGAAGGAACCCCCCAAGGAGACGGGCGAGACCTGCCCCGAGTGCGGCAACCCCCTCGTCGAGAAGCGCGGCCGGTTCGGTCCCTTCGTGGGC
>JBOGWW010000346.1:0-4808 GCA_050693655.1 Actinomycetota bacterium
CTCGGTGTAGGCCCACGCGCCGCCGAGCACGATGCCGACGCTCAGAGCGGTCCACGCGAACAGGGTCCACTGCCGGGTTGCGGTGAACCAGGAATCGTCCAACCGCTTGGTGAAGAGCGCGCCGATCGCAAAGGCGAAGGGAATCGAGAAGCCGACGAAGCCGGTGTAGAGGAGGGGCGGGTGAATCATCATCCCCGGTGACTGCAGGAGCGGATTGAGCCCGTTGCCGTCGGTGGGAATGACGCCCGCAACCTGCGCGAACGGGTTGCCGGGGAAGGCGACGATGAACAAGAAGAAGGCTGCGATTCCCATCAGTACCGCTCCGGCTGAACCGACGAGTTTGGAGCTGC
The DNA here is from genome assembly GCA_050693655.1 of Actinomycetota bacterium. GTDB lineage: Bacteria > Actinomycetota > CADDZG01 > CADDZG01 > WHSQ01 > WHSV01. Next base: position 351 of record JBOGWW010000346.1, read on the forward strand.
GCGCGGGGGCCCGGGCGATGGCGAGGGTCGAGAAACCAGTCAACAGCGTCGTCCAGAAGAGAAGGGAACCCTCCATCCCGCCCCACAGCGCGCTGATGGTGTAGGGGAGGCTCAGGGAGCGGGAAGTGTAATTGGCGACGTAGCGAAGGCTGAAGTCGTGGGCCAGCAGGGCCGTGATCAGCGAGATGGTCGCGAGTGCCGTGAAGCCGAAGGTCGTGAAGAGCGCGCGCTTGCCGGCCTCGTTCAGGTCTCGCCGCCCGCTGCGGCCGGCGGCGATGAAGGCGACCAGCGCGAGCAGTGAGAAGACGAGAGCGGCCAGCAGCGACGGTCGCCCCAATCCGGCGAGGGACCGAACGGGACTCACGCTAGGTCTTAGCTTTGAACTTGGACGGGCACTTCGCGAAGACCTGTGTGGCCGTGAAGGTGTCGCCGTCGTACCGCCCCTGAGCGATGATCTCGATCACGTCGGAATCGCTGTAGAAGGCATCGGGCAGCGTCGAATCCGTGGTGACGGCGAGCTGGGCGTTGCCGTCGGTGATGTCGAATGTGGTGGTGATCCCGTCCTCGACGACCGAGTCCCGCACCAGATCCCCGTTGACCTTGACGTCGCCGGTGGGCTGCGAGAAACCCGCCGCCTGGATCTCGGTGGTGGTCATGTAGAAGGAGGTCGCGTTGGGCCGGGTCATGGCAAATACCACGAGACCGATCAGAGCGAGCGCAATAACGCCCCCACCGACGAGGAACTTGACCCGGCGCCTATCCGCCGCCGGCACAGCCTGCTGCTCCATAGGCGGCCAGAATAAGTGAATTGAGGGCCCCAGGGAGCCCAGGGCACAGTCCTCGAGACGGGTTTGATGGAGGAAAGGTGCTCAAGAGTGACGCGAAATCTCCAGGAAATGCCCCTTGGGCGTTCACATCAGCCTCTGGATTCCTAGCGCGGCACGTACGGTGGCGACCACATAGGCCTCGTCTCGAGTCACGTCCTCCCAGGTCAAGCGAATCACACGTTGCCCGCGGATCATGGCCGCATTGTCTCTGCGCCGATCGTCCTGGAATCGCTCTTTGCTCGAGTGCCATTTTCGACCGTCTACCTCGATGATGAGGTTTTGTTCCGGGTAGACGAAATCGAGCCGGTGGCATTTCTCCCACTCCACCCTCACCTGACGCTGGGGCAGCGAAAGCAAGGCTCTGCGGAGGACCCGTACCACAGAGCTCTCCAACTCGCTTTCGGACATGGCTTCCTCTTCGCCGCGGACGCTGAGGAGTCGCCGCAGCAACGATGTCCCCGAGATGCGGTGCCGACCGCCAAACTCCAAGATGTCGGTCAGTCCATCAAACGTGACCGCTTCCAACCGGAGCGCCGCGTCCAGAGCGGCCTCGGCCTGGTTGTGATCCTCGCCACAGAGATCGAGAAGGGTACGGGCGGGTGAGGTCACGGGCAGGCATCGAACGCGAACCGGACCGTCACCCGGTAGCCACAGCCTATGGTGAACTACAAAGCCGGGTCTCGAACCGATACGACGAGGAGTTGAGATCTCTATCGCGGAGGAACACTTTGGGATGAAGCCATGGATCTGGGCTGCGGTCGAATTGCAGAGAGCGGACTCCTCACCTCCGAAAAGGGCACCGCTCATTTGTCGCTGCCCCAGCGTAATGGGCACCGAAGTGACCCGGTAAACCCTGGGAAGTACCCGCACCAGTTGACCCCTCGCAATGGCGCGCCTCATTGAGGACTTCGTGAAGCCGAGACCCAGTAGCTGCTTCGTCGACACGGCACCGAATTGCTTTCGACTTAGCTCGGCGAGCCACCGTTCTCGCCGCGACTTCTCCGCCATGGAGACGAGCCTGACGCTTGCGTTTCGCCTGTGCTGTGATGGGGGTCACATTCGATGGAGAAAAGGTGATCAAACACGGCGCGAAATCACCATCAAAAGCTTGAAACGATGCCGAGGGCCCAGGTCAGGTCAGCAGGTACAGCACCACGAACAAGAAGATCCACACGACGTCGACGAAATGCCAGTAGTAGCCGACGGCCTCGGCCGGGCCGTGGCGATCGGACGAGAAGTGGCCCATCCGCGCCTTGGCCGTCACGATCCCCAGCATCAGCAAGCCCCCGGCGACGTGGAGTCCGTGAAAGCCGGTCATCGTGAAGAACAGGGTGCCGAAGACGTTGGTCCCGATCGTGAAGCCCTCACCGAAGAGCTCGGTGTACTCGAGGGCCTGACCGGCCAGGAAGAGGGCCCCCAGGGCGATGGTGATGGCGGTCCAGCGCACCAGCCCCTCCTTGTCGCCTCGCCGGATGGCGACCACTCCGAGGTGTTGCGTGAAGGAGGACGTCACCAGGAAGACGGTGAAGATGGCGGTGCGCAGCGTATCGATGTGCGGCGTGCCCGGCGAGGGCCATTGATCCGCCTGCGCGCGAAGCGTGAAGTAGGCACCGAACAACGCTCCGAAGAACATCAGCTCCGAGGTGATGAAGATGATCATTCCGAGCAGAGCACTCGGCGTCCGGCGCGGCACCGCCGCGGCCGTCTGAGCCACTACTCGGCCTCGCTCTGCTCGATCAGCTTCTCGATCTCGGCCACGAGCTCCTCCTCGTCGATGGCTCCGAGGCCGGAGGTGCCCCCCTGTTTGCCTCCCAGCAGGGTGGGGCCTTCATCCGGCTCGATATCGCTGTCCATCAGCTCGAAGTCGGAGGTGATGAAGAGGGTGGTGGGATAGCCCACCAGATTGAAGTCTTTCTCGAGCTCCGTTTCACCGATCACCAGAGGATAGGTGAGCCCGAAGCGCTCGGCCATGGCGCGGGCGTCATCGAGATTGTCCTTCATGTTGATGCCGACGAACTCGACTCGGTCCCGGTACTTCTCGTAGGCGCGCTGGAAGGCGGGCAGTTCCTCCTTGCAGGGCGCGCACCAGGAGCCCCAGAAATTGAGCACGACCGGCCTGCCCTTCAGCTCCGCACTGGCGAGCTCGCCCTCTCCGAGCAGGAGCGGAAGCGAGAACTCGGGAGCTGCGCGCGGCGGCTCCGGGGCCGGCTTCAGCAGCAGGTACACAACGACGCCCACGACCAGCGCGACACCGAGAGCGATGGCCCCGCGCTTGCGCCAAAGTGAATTTTGAGGCGGCTCATCGTGCGAGTTTTGGGACGCCATGAACTTCAGGCTACCGGCCTCGCGTCGGATATATTGCGCCTGCAGTGGCCAAGACCAAACCGGGGTGCTCCAGGAAGTTCACACGACGAGTCGTGAGGGGCGCGCCCCTTTTCTTATTGCTGCTAGCGACGACGGCCTGCTCCGAGGAAACGCCGCAGTCGTCGCTGGATCCGGCCGGTGAGTTCGCCCGGGCCCCCGATGTGCTCTGGGACATCACCCTGGCGATCGCAATCGCCGTCTTCGTTCTCGTGCAGGGCGCGCTCGTCTTCGCCTTGATTCGCTTTCGTCACAGACCGGGCCGAAAGGCCTCGCAATTCCACGGCAACACGAAGGTCGAGGTCGTCCTCACGGTCATCCCCGCACTGATCCTGGCCGGTCTCGCCATTCCAACCGTTGGAACCATCTTCGATCTCCAGCGGGATCCATCCGAGGGCGGCATGCGAATCGAGGTCATCGCCCATCAGTTTTGGTGGGAGTTCGTTTATCCGGAAGAGGGCATCACGACGGCCAACGAGTTGCACATTCCCGTGGATCAGGAAGTGATCCTCGAACTCCAGGGGGCGCCGTCCGATGCGGTCGACGGTACCGCCGAGGTAATCCACAGTTTCTGGATCCCCAGGCTCGCGGGTACGCAGGACGTGGTTCCGGGTCACACGAACTTCCTCAGAGTTCAGGCCGACGAACCCGATCGCTATATCGGTCAGTGCAAGGAGTTCTGCGGCTTGAGCCACGCCAACATGAGGACCATCGCCTACTCACACACACAGGAAGACTTCGATGCGTGGGTCGAGGAGCAGTCCGCGCCGCCGGTCGAGAGTGCGAGCGGCGATGCGGGCGCGGGCCGGGAGCTCTTCACGCAGAACTTCGAGGTGAGGAGCACGGTGGTCGAGGAGGGCGCCACCGAGTACGCCTGCGCTTCCTGCCACGCGCTGGAATCCGGAGCAGACGTTCCGCTGAGAACGGGGCCCAACCTCACACATTTCGCGAGCCGGAGCACCTTCGCCGGTGCGACCTTCGAGCGTAACGACGAGAACCTGGCGGCCTGGCTGCGCGATCCGCACGGCGTTCGGCCGGGATCGAAGATGCCGGCATTGGACCTCAGCGAAGATGAAATCAACAATCTGGTCGCCTACCTACAGAGCCTTGAGTAGGAGACCATGTGCGTGAGCATGAGAGGGAAATAGAAGAGGGAGTGAACTGATGGCAACTGCAGCGGCTCAGGGGGGCCTGTTCCGCAGACCGACGGCGACGACCGGCTGGTGGAGTTGGGTCACGACCGTCGATCACAAGAAGATCGGCATCATGT
>JBOGWW010000347.1:0-2092 GCA_050693655.1 Actinomycetota bacterium
ACTCGGACGACCGCCCCACCGTTTGGCTCATCGTCGGAGTCAACGGCACGGGGAAGACGACGACGATCGGAAAGCTCGCCGGCGCACTCAAACGAGAAGGCAAGTCGGTCGCGCTCGCGGCGGCCGACACCTTCAGGGCCGCGGCGGACGAGCAGTTGGAGGCGTGGGGTGATCGTTCCGGCGCGCAGCTCGTCAAGCATCAACCGGGCGCCGATCCGGGGGCCGTTGCGTTCGACGCCTACAAGTTCGCCAAGGCGCGCGATCTCGACGTGCTCCTGGTGGACACGGCGGGGCGCCTCCACACCAAGACGCCGCTCATGGACGAGCTCTCGAAGGTGCGGCGCGTGATCGAAAAGGAGGGGACGGTTCAGGAGTCCCTCCTGGTCATCGATGCGACCGCGGGGCAAAACGGACTCAACCAGGCCAAGGAGTTTGCGCGCGCCGCCGGCGTAACGGGAGTGGTGTTGACCAAACTGGACGGCACCGCGAAAGGCGGCATTGCGTTGACCATCGAGGACGACCTCGACATCCCCATCAAGCTAATCGGGATCGGAGAGAGCATCGAGGATCTCGAACCCTTCGATCCCAAGGCGTACGTCGACGCCATCCTCTCGTAGCGGCGTGGCGGAGCCCCGCGAAAGACCCCGGCCCCATGCCCGCAGGCGGCTGCCCATGCGCCTCGCGGCCGTGGCCCTGGGCTACCTCGTCTACCGGCTGCTCGAACCCCAGCACCTCGTGGGCGGCCTCCTGGCGGGACTGGGCGTCTGGCTGGTGGGCGTCTCGAAGGTGGAGCGAGAGCTCACCCCGGAACCGACCGAGCGCCAGCGGCGGATTCAGACCATCGGCACGAGGGTGGGAATTGCGATGATCGCGATAGGAACCGCCTTCGCCGTACTCTAGCCGTCGCGCAGACGCGAGAGATCAAAGGATTCATTCGATGTTCGATTCACTATCCAACCGGCTCGACGACATCTTCACTCGTCTCAAGTCGCGCGGCCGGCTGAGTGAGAAGCAGGTCGAAGAGGTGCTTCGAGAGATCCGGCTCGCACTCCTCGAGGCCGACGTCTCGCTGAAGGTCGTGAAGACCTTCGTGAAGGACGTGCGCCAGCGGGCCGAGGGGGCCGAGATTCACAAGAGCCTCACCCCGGCTCAACAGGTCATCAAGATCGTCAACGAGGCGTTGATCGACATCCTCGGCGAGGCCAACGTCGGACTCGAGGCCAGCTCCCGGCCCCCGCGCGTCGTCCTCATGGCGGGCCTGCAGGGATCCGGTAAGACGACGGCGGCCGCAAAGCTCGCCCGCTTACTCAAGGGCCAGGGACGCAAGCCGATGCTGGCCGCGGCGGACCTCCGCAGGCCGGCCGCGATTCGCCAGCTTCAACTCCTCGGCGAACAGGTCGGGGTTTCGGTTCACGCCGAGCCCGACGCGCCGGATCACGATGCGGCGGGCGTGGCGGCGCGCGCCCTCGAGGAGGCCGGGGCCGAGGGCTACAGCGACCTCATCATCGACACCGCGGGCCGCATGCACGTCGACCCCGAATTGATGAAAGAACTCGGCGCGGTCGCGCACGCGGTCGAACCGACGGAGATACTGCTCGTGTGCGACGCGATGACGGGCCAGGACGCAGTCAACGTCGCTGAGTCCTTCCTCGAGGAAGTCGAGGTCACGGGAGTCGTGCTGACGAAGCTCGACGGTGACGCGCGCGGTGGAGCCGCGCTGTCCATGGCTTTCGTCACCGGCAGGCCGATCAAGTTCGCCGGAGTGGGGGAGAAGCTCGGTGACCTCGAACCGTTTTATCCCGACCGCATGGCGAGCCGCATCCTCGGTATGGGCGATGTGCTCACGCTCATCGAGAAGGCCGAGACCGCGTTCGACGAGGCCGAGGCCAAGAAGATGGAGGCCAAGCTCCGCAAGGCCGAGTTCACCTTCGAGGACTTCCTCAACCAGATGCAGGCGCTCAAGAAGATGGGCCCGATGAGCCAGGTGCTGGGGATGATGCCGGGTATGTCCAAGCTTCCCATCGCGGACGACCAGATCGACAACCAGATGCCCAGAATCGAGGCGATCATCCGCTCGATGACGACGCAGGAG
>JBOGWW010000348.1:0-15450 GCA_050693655.1 Actinomycetota bacterium
GCCTTACAAGGTCCAGAGCCAGGAGTACGAGCTCGAGTACGGCTACGACCATCTCGAGATTCACAGCGACGCCATCGGCGAAGGTGAACGCATCCTGATCGTGGATGACGTGCTCGCCACCGGGGGAACGGCCAAGGCAACCGCCGAGCTAACCGAGCACTGCGGGGGCAAGGTCGCGGGCATCGCCACCATCATGGAACTCGCTTTCCTCGGGGGCCGCGCGAAGCTGGCCGGCTACGAGTTCTTCAGCCTGATCTCGTACTGACGTCGCGATCGAGGACCGCTCACGCGGCGAAGCGGAAGGGCAGCTTCAGCTCTATACCGAAGCGGTCTCGAAGGGGCTTCAGGTCCACTCCCCCCAGCTTGGGATACAGGATCTCTACCCCGATGGGCAGGCCATCGGCGCCCAGATCGACATGGAGCCTCTCGCCGAGCTCGAGCGTCCGGTCGATTGCCGCCTCCGGCTCGAGCGCAAGCAGCACGTAGAGCGCATCCGCTTCCTCGTCGTAGGTGTAGAGCGCCATCCTCATTCCTCCCGCCAGATTGTGATCACGATCTCTTTCGCTTCGTCAACTACCACCAGGAGAAGCACATCGTCGAGCCGGATCGACACCCGCCGGTTCCCCTTGGGATCCTCACCCATCACGCTCGCCGACCCGAGAGCTTCGAGCAGACGCGATTCTGTCAGACTCGGCGCACGTCGTTGGATGAATCGCAGCCGATTCTTGGCGTGCCTCGTCAGTCGCACCCGATCATCGTAGGTCGCGCCTCTTGCCCCCTTTGTCCTTTTGGAGCAAATTCCAGTTCAAGGCTGAAAGTCTTGAAAGTCTGACCATTGCCGGGAATGAGTTCCCCGCCTTCGTTGAGCGTACGAGATCATCACGCGCGACGGTCTCGGTGAGCTGGGCCACCATTGCCGGGAACGAGTTCCCGGCCTCCGTTGAGCGCCGGGTTTGGTGGGTGACTTCAGCTTCCCCGGAGCGCGCATGAGTGAGGGACGAATGGGCTATTTCGTCTTTCCCCCTGTCGGGTCCGCCCCCCGGTCCCTAGTCTTCAGCCATCGTGCCCGAGAGCCAAGCTCGATCCAGACGATCGCTCAAATACATCAGGCTGGCCGCGTTCCTGGCGGACCAGCCCAGCAGCGTCGATCACCTCACGATGAGTGTCGGCCAGATCGAGGATGTCATCGGGGAGAGCCTTCCGACCAACGCGCGCTACCCGTCGTGGTGGCGGAACGACGACCGCAAGATGCACGCCCGCGCATGGCTGACCGCGGGCTGGATCGTGGAGCGGATGAACCGGGAGGACGAGGTAGTGGTGTTCGCCCGCGGGAGCGACGGCCGCTAGGGTTCATCTCGGCCGAAACGGTCTCTTTCGCCGGTCGGCACCGTAGAATGAAGCATGGGTTCGACTCAGGAGCACACTCAGGCGGAGCAAGCTCCTTCCCCCTCCGAGGAATCTCAGGCCAGGGGTGTGAAAGCCGTGCTCAAAAAGGTGAGACCGGCGCGCCAGCCGCTGGATCCGGCACTCGACAACCTCATCAAGGAGGTCCGTAAGCGGAGGCCCAAAGCCGATATCAAGGCGATCGAGCGGGCCTACGCCATGGCCGAGGAGTGCCACAGGGGGCAGCTGCGCAAATCGGGAGACCCCTTCATCACGCATCCACTGGGCGTCGCGCTGATCCTGGCGCAGCTCGGCCTGGACGAGACCTCGATCATTGCCGCGCTGCTTCACGACGCGGTCGAGGACACCGACCTGACGCTCGTGGACGTCGAGAAGGCGATGGGCTTCGACGTGGCCAGCCTCATCGACGGCCTGACCAAACTGGACAAGATCCGCTTCCGTTCCAAGGAACAGAGCCGCGCCGAGAACATTCGCAAGATGATCATCGCAACGGCGCGCGACATCCGGGTTCTGTTGATCAAGCTCGCCGACCGGCTCCACAACATGCGGACGCTTGCGCCGCTCAGACCAGAGAAGCGCGAGGTCATCTCGATCGAGACACTCGAGGTCTACGCTCCCCTCGCTCACCGGCTCGGGATGTACGCCATCAAGTGGGAGCTCGAGGACCTCGCCTTTGCGACCATGCATCCCAAACGGTTCGAGGAGATCTCGTCACTCGTGCAGCAGCGCGAGCCGGAACGCGACCTGCTCCTCGACGAGGTCACGCATGTGATCGAGAAGAAGCTACGCGAGGTCAAGATCAAGTCCGAGGTGTCGGGCCGGCCCAAGCACCTTTACTCGATCTACGAGAAGCTGATGGTGCGAGGCAAGCAGTTCGATGAGATCTTCGACCTGATGGGGATCAGGGTGGTCGTGGAGAACGTCAAGGATTGCTACGGAGCGCTGGGCGCGATTCATACCCTCTTCACCCCTCTGCCGGGACGCTTCAAGGACTACATCGCGATGCCCAAGTTCAACATGTATCAGTCTCTGCACACCACGGTCATGGGCTCAACGGGGCAGCCCATCGAAATCCAAATCCGCACTCACGAGATGCACCGGGCGGCCGAGTTCGGGATCGCGGCTCACTGGCTCTACAAGGAGCAGCAGAAGGGCAAGGTGCGCGAGGAGGAGATCGCCTGGCTGCAGCGGGTCATGGACTGGCAGCGGGAGTCTTCGGATCCTCGGGAGTTCATGGAGTCACTGAAGATCGACCTGTACTCCGACGAGGTCTTTGTGTTCACCCCCAAGGGCGACGTCATCGACATGAGCAGAGGCGCAACCCCGCTCGACTTCGCGTACACGATCCACACCGAGGTCGGACATCGCACTGTCGGAGCGCGGGTCAACGGGAAGCTCGTCGCACTCAACCACGAGCTTCAGAGTGGCGACTCGGTGGACATCATCACGACCAAGGGTCCGGCTCGTCCCTCGCGCGACTGGCTGGGCATCGTGAGGACACCGCGCGCCCGAAACAAGATCCGGCAGTGGTTCGCGCGCGAGCGCCGCGAGGACGCCCTGGCCCAGGGGAGCGACGCCCTGGCTCAGGCGATGCGCAAACAGGGTCTGCCCGTCGACAAGGTCTCCCGAGGCAAGGTGCTCGAGACCATTGCCGAGGAACTCCACTACGCGGACCTGGACGCGATGCACGTGGCGATCGGAGAAGGTCGCCTCTCGACCCAGTCGGTGACCTCGCGTGTGATCCGGTTGTTCGAGCCGGAGACTGATGAGGAGGAGGAAGTCGAGCTTCCCTCGACACCGCCCCGGCGCCTGCGTCAGCGAAAGAGCCGCGGGAAGGGCGTCATCGTCGAGGGTCACGATGACCTGCTCGTACGCCTCGCCCGCTGCTGCACCCCGGTGCCCGGGGATCAGATCCTCGGCTTCCTTACCAGGGGGCGGGGAGTGTCGGTGCACCGTTCCGACTGCCCCAACGCGATGGCCCTCCAGGCGAACAACGAAGAGGGCCGGATCATCGAGGTCTGGTGGGACAGCCAGCAGCTGGGCACCTTCATCGCCGCCATCCAGATCGAGGCACTCGATCGAGCCAAGCTCCTGCGGGACGTCACGTCGGCGATATCGGATCAGGGAATACACATTCTGTCGTCAACGACGCGCACGGGCCGCGATGGCATCGCGGCCCTCTCGTTCACCTTCGAACTGGGCGATCCGAGCCATCTCGAACACGTCATTTCCAGCGTCAAGAACGTTGACTCGGTCTTCGACGCTTATCGAGTCGTCCCCTCCGCGGCCAGGGGTTAGGCCGGTCAAGTTGCGACGACACGCCCCCCGCTGGGGTCTTCCAGCCATGATGCTGCTCGCGCTCGTGGCCGCTTCGTGCACCAACGGGGGCGGGAACGGCGATTCGGAGATCCCCGGTCCCAACGCGGTGGCGGCGACACTGGTTGAAGCGTGGAACGCGGCCGACGCCGCAGCCATGGCCGACCTGTTCGAGAACGATTCCGCCGTCCTCGAAGCTCAGCTCTTTAAGGCGATCCGGCGGGCGACGGGCAATGAGGTCGCCGAGGGATTCGAGGTCGCCCTGGCGGACGAGGTCGAGGTGCCGTCGGCCGAGGAAGCCGAGGGCGACCCCGTCGAGGCCGACTACAGCATCGGCTACGACGTCGACGGCTTCGAGGACGCGTCGCTGGAGGGCACCCTGGAAATGGTCTTCGACTCGACCGCCGGGACCTGGGCGGTGGTGGAGCCCGACAACTTGATGTTTCCCGGCGTCGAGGAAGGAGACCGACTCGATCTCAAGGCGGTGTGGCCGAAACGGGGCAAGATCCTGGCGCGCAACGGTCCCGCCGTCGCGAAGGGCAGCGGGCTCGGCCGCACCTACCCCTTTGGCCCACTCGCCGGTACCACCATCGGCCACCTGGAGCGCGTGACGAGCATGACCCTACAAGAAGCCCCTCCCGGTCACGAGATCGGAGATCTCGTCGGAGGGTCCGGGCTGGAGGAGGCCTACGAGGAGCGTCTGGCGGGGGAGCCCGACCGGATCCTGCGAGTGGTGGACAAGAAGGGAAGGGGCCGGCGCAGGTTGGAAGAGCAACCAGGGAGACCGGGGAAGGACGTGAGGACGACACTTAACATGGAGGTGCAGCGCGCGACCTCGAATGCCTTCGGTTCGACGGTCGGCGGTGCCGTCGTGCTCGACCCGCGCGACGGCGACATTCTCGCCGCAGTAACGTCGTACGAGATCGATCCCAACGGCTACGTCGGGACGACGGGGTTCGAGCCGTTCAACCGAGCCCTTTCGGGAAACTACCCGCCGGGCTCGGCCATGAAGGTGGTGACCGCAGGAGCCGCCCTCGACACGGGAGTGGTCGAGCCCACCACCATGTTGACCGGCCCCGCCGAATATCAGGGGGTACGCAACTTCGAGTCCGGCGCCTACCCGAGCCTCGATTTCGCAACGGCCGTGCGCAACAGCGTCAACACCGCTTTTGCCCAGGTTGCCCTCGACCTGGGAGCGAAGAGGCTCACCAGGTACGCGGAGTTGTTCGGTTTCAATTCCGAGCCGGCCATGCCCCTCGAGGCGGCGGAGCCTTCGTTTCCCTTCCCCGAGGACCCGGGGGACCTGATGTGGGGCTCCATCGGCCAGGCTCAGGATCTGGCGGCTCCCCTGCAGATGGCCACGGTCGCGGCCACGGTGGCGAACGGCGGAAAGCGCATGGAGCCCCGCTCCTCTTTGGGAGATCCGAAACGGGGAACGCGTGTGCTCAAGCGGTCGACCGCGAACCGTCTGACGCTGTTGATGGAAAGCGCAGTGAATGCCGGCACCGGAACGGCCGCCCGCATCAGCGGCTTGCGGGTCGCCGGCAAGACGGGCACCGCCGAAGTGGACGTGGGCGGAGAACGGCGCAATCACGCCTGGTTCATCACGTTCGCTCCGATCGATTCCCCGCGCGTCGCCATTGCGGTCGTGTCCGAGTTCGGCGGCGTCGGGGGCCAGGTCGCAGCGCCGATCGCGCGCAACATCTACACGGGTGTGCTTCCTCTGACGCGCTGATGAGTCCTCACGAGGGTGCGTGAATGCGACTCGTCGTGCAGCGTGTGTCCTCTGCGAGCGTGCGTGTGGACGAGCGCGTGACGGGCGAGATCGGCAACGGCCTCTTGGTGCTCATCGGCATCACCTCCACCGACGGGGACGGGGAGGTCGAGTGGGCCGCAGATAAGATCTGCAACCTGCGGATCTTCAACGACACCGAAGGAAAGATGAACCTTTCCCTCCAGGAGACGGAGGGCGAGGTCTTGCTGGTCTCGCAGTTCACGCTTTACGGTGACGCTCGCAGGGGCCGGCGACCCTCTTTCGTGCACGCGGCGCGAGGCAGGGAGGCCGAGACACTGTACGAGGGGGTGGTGGCGGCCATTGCCTCCCGCGGCACGCGTTGCGCCACGGGGGAATTCGGTGCCGCCATGAAGGTGAGTCTCGTCAACGACGGGCCCGTCACCATCTTGCTGGACTCTTCGAAGTCTTTCTAGCGTTAGGAGGCAACCATAGAGGGTCGGTTCCTGCTTCTCGCAGGCGTCGTCATGGTGACCGGAGCGGTAGCCGCATCCATCGCGTCGCGAACCCGCGTGCCCATCCTCGTGGTTTTCCTGGCGCTGGGGATGGCTCTCGGATCCGAGGGGCCCGGCGGGATCGACTTCGACGACCCCGATCTCGCTCGTTCCGTCGGAGTGCTGGGACTGGTGGCGATTCTCTTCGAGGGTGGCCTCACCACGGCGTGGAGCGACATACGCGGGCTCCTCGTTCCCACGGTCGTTCTCGCCACCGCGGGAGTCACGCTGACCGCCGGTGTGGTCGGATTGGTCGCCTTCGCGGTCTTCGATGTGCCTATCGAGGTGGCCCTGCTCCTGGGTGCGGTGGTCGGATCGACCGACGCCGCGGCCGTGTTCTCGACGCTGCGCTCCACCAACCTGAAACGCCGGGTGGCCTCACTGCTCGAGGCCGAATCGGGAGCGAACGACCCCATGGCGGTCGCGCTGACCATCGGCCTGATCGAGTTCATTCTCGAGCCCGCCTATGGGCTGCGCGACATGTTGTTGCTGCTGGCGGGTCAGCTGGGCATGGGGCTCACCGTGGGCTTGGTGCTGGGAGCCGTGGCCTTCCGAGCCTTCGAGCGCGCCCCCGGCGGCTTGGTGCCTTTCGCGCCCGCGCTGTCTCTCGGCGCGGCCGCGGTGTCCTTCGGCGCCGCGGACGTTCTGGGCGGAAGCGGCTTTCTCTCGGTGTACGTAGTCGGACTCTTTATCGGGAACTGCGCGGTGCCTTTCCAGAGGACCATGCGCGAGTTCCATGGAGGACTGGCCGTCCTGTCACAGGTGATGCTGTTCGTGGCACTCGGGCTCCTCGTCTTTCCCAGCCGACTATTGCCGATAGCGCTCCCCGGCCTCGTGGTGGCGGCCGCGCTGCTGTTCGTCGCCCGCCCCTTCGCGGTGTGGATCTGCACGGTCCGGCAGGGGTTCCCTTTCAACGAACGAGTGCTGTTGGGGTGGGCCGGACTCAGAGGGGCGGTGCCCATCGTCCTGGCCACCTTTGCACTGTCCTCGGAGGTGGTCGAAAGCAACACCATCTTCAACGGGGTCTTCTTCGTCGTGATCGTCTCCGCGCTCGTGCAGGGGCCCACCCTCGAGCCGCTGGCGCGCCGTCTGGGGCTTTCCGTCGAGACGCGACCGTTCTACGTGCCACCTCTCAAGGTCGCCGATATTCATGGTGCCGACCTGGTGGAATACGTGGTCCACGACGAAGAAGTCGTGGCGGGTGTCACCGTCGCCGACCTGGGGGTGCGCGAGGTGGCCACGGTGACGGTAATCGTGAGGGAGGAGCAATCGGTCCTGCCCGATGAAACGACGGTGCTTCTGCCGGGCGACCGGATCTACATGCTGGTGCGGAGCAAGCACCTGGCGAAGGTCGAGAGGACCCTGAAAAAGCGCCGGGAGGCCTCACCCGATCGGACCGGGGACGACGCGAGCTAGGGCGTGGCGTGCTGGTGTCTCAGCCCGAGGCTCGCCCGAGCCGGTTACTAAAGCCGCGTTCCGGGATGAAGTAGCGTTGGGATTCTATGACCCGTTGGCCCAGGAGATTCGACCCCGCGCGCCTGTGCATGCTGATGCTGGCCGCCGCCGTCGTCTGCTCCCCCGGCTGGTCGCCCCCCGGGGATGAGCGGCGTGCGACCGACGCCATCCCTGCCGGCACGCGCATCCTGGCGCCGGGCTTCGAGACGGGGTTGGTGCGGGCCACCCCCTCCGTAGCAATCGCAAACGAGGCCGATCGCTTCTTCGACCGCCGCTCCTACCCGGCGCTCGCCATCGTGAGCCTGGCGGGGCTCCTGGGAGTTCTTGCTCTGACCCCCGTCGCCTTCGGGGGCCGCCGGGCCCGGTTCCGTACGGGCCGGCTCTCGTTCCCTTTCGGATCGCGCGCCCCACCCGAGCTCCTGCTCACCTGATTCCCTCGTTCGCCTCACGCGAGGCGGTCCCGAACCGGAGGTTCTTTGCCCTATGAAGCGCGGATTTGGATGGCGCGTGGTCCTGGCATTACTCGTGCTGGGAGGCTCTGCTGTCCTTGTTCTCACACAACCGATACGTCTCGGCCTCGACCTGCGCGGAGGAACTCAGATAGTGCTCGAGGCGCAGGACACCGAAGAGCGGACCGTGACTCCGGACACCGTGGGCCGAACGCTCGAGGTGATGCGGCGGCGGGTCGACCAGCTCGGCGTGAGCGAGCCGACCCTGCAGGAGTCCGGCGACCGGCGGATCATCGTGGAACTACCCGGGGTTACCGATCCAGACGAAGCCCTGGAGGTGATCGGCCGCACCGCACAATTGACGTTTCATCCCGTGCTCGGTCCGGCCACGGAAGATGAAACCGAGGAGGAGCGAGAGCGCAACAACCGGCAAAGAGAGCGTGAGCGCGCGCGGGAGGATGACGCCCTCGTTTTGCCCGACGAAGACGGCCAGCGGATCCGTCTGGACGAAGCGAGGCTCGACGGGGACGCCGTCGGCGACGCCCAGGCCATCGTGGACACCTCCGTGGCGGCGGCCTGGCAGGTTTCCATCTCCTTCAGGGGAGTGGGCGGGGATCAGTGGGCCGAGCTGACCGGGGAGGCGGCCTGCGAGCCGCCCGGATCTCCTCGCAGGCGCGTGGCCATCGTGCTCGACCGCGACGTTCTCTCCAGTCCCCAGGTCGATGAGCAGATCGAGTGCAACGTGGGGATTCCCCCGCGTGGAGACACCGTCATCACCGGTGACTTCACGGAAGCCGAGGCCAAGGACCTGGCGCTTCTGATTCGCGCCGGTGCGCTGCCGGTCCCGGTCGAGGTGGTCGAGCAACGGACGGTCGGCCCGACGCTCGGCGACGCCGCGATCGACGCCAGTATCCAGGCGGCGATCGTCGGTGGCGCGCTGACCATCGTCTACGTGATCGCCTACTACCAGGTGCTGGGGCTGCTGGCCGCGGTTGCGCTGCTCGCCTACGGGGTCATCTCTTACGCGGCGCTCCTGGCCATCGGAGCAACGCTGACCCTCCCGGGAATCGCGGGTTTCGTACTCGCCATCGGTATGGCGGTGGACGCGAACGTGCTCATCTTCGAAAGGGGCAAGGAGGAATTCGCGGAGGGACGAAGACTCCGCACGGCCATGACGCGGGGGTTCGACAAGGCGTGGAGCGCGATCGCGGATTCCAATGCCACCACGATCCTGGCGGCCGTCATCCTGTTCTACTTCGCGGCGGGTGCGGTGCGCGGATTCGGCATCACTCTGGTGGTCGGTGTGGTCGCGTCCTTGTTCTCCGCGGTCGTCATAACCCGTGTACTCGTTGATCTCGCAACCAGGAATCGCTCTCTCGTCGAGCGCCCGGGTTGGTTCGGAATGAACACGGGTGGCCGGCTGCGCAGGCACTTCCAAGAGCGACCCTTCGACATCATGTCGCGCTCCCCCCTGTGGTTTGGGCTCTCGCTGGCGATCATGGTGCTGGCGGTGGCCGGCTTGGTGACCCGGGGGGTCAATTTCGGACTCGAGTTCACCGGGGGCCGACTGCTCGAGTTCTCCACCTCGAGGGAGGTGGACATCGACGAGCTCCGCAGCGAACTGGCCGGAGCGGGATTTCCGCGGGCCGTGGTGCAGGAGTCGGGTGCCGGCAACGTTGCCGTTCGGGCGGCGGACGTATCGGATGCCGAGGAGCAGGACATCCAGGAAGCGGTGACCGCGGTGGGCGGCAGCGCCGAGGTGGTGCGCGATGAGTTCATCGGTCCCACGATCGGAGACGAGTTACGAAGAAGCGCTCTCATCGCGCTGGGACTGGGCCTGGGAGCACAGCTGTTGTACCTGGCCTTCCGCTTCAGGTGGACCTACGGCGCCTCGGCGGTGGTGGCGCTGTTCCACGATCTGGTGATTCTGATCGGAATCTTCGCCTGGCTGAGCAAGGACATAGACGGAGTCTTCGTGGCGGCGCTGCTGACCGTCATCGGATACTCGATCAACGACAGTGTGGTCATCTTCGACCGCATTCGCGAGCAGCGCGGGCTGCGAGCCAAGGAGTCCGTGGCCACCGTCGCCAACGATGCCTGCTTGCAGACGATTCCTCGTACGATCAATACCGGTATGGGGGCTCTGTTCATTTTGCTGACCCTGTACTTCATCGGAGGAGAGACACTTACCGACTTTGCGCTTGCGCTGGTCGTGGGGATCCTGGTGGGGACCTACTCCTCGGTGTTCACCGCCGCTCCGCTGGTGGTCGCCTTCGAGCGCTTCGCCGCGCGCAAGCAACCTCCGCCTTCGACCCCGAAGGGCAAGACGAGGAGTTCCAAGGCCGCGCGAAGCAAGGCCTCGAAGAAGCGCCCTGCCGGTGGGAAACCTGCGCGCAGGACCAGCTAGACGCGTCGTCCTCCAGGCGCGAGCTCAGTCCTTGAGCACGCGGCGGGCGGCGTCCAGGATCGCGTCGGGAGTCAGCCCGTAGTGCTCCAGCAACTCGTCTGGCTTGCCGGAGGTCGCGTAGGTATCCCCGATGTCGACGAACGCCATACGCGTCGGCTTGTGCTCGCCCACGACCATGGCGACCGTGGAGCCGAGGCCCCCATAGGCGAGATGCTCCTCGGCGACCACGATGGCGCGCGTCTCATTCGCCGCCTTCACGATGCAATCGGTGTCGATGGGTTTGACCGTGTGCATGTCGAGGACGCGCGCCTGCACGCCGTCGTCTGCGAGGGCCTCCGCGGCGTCGAGCGCCATGGCGACCATGATGCCGTTAGCGACGATGGTGATGTCGTCGCCCTCGCGCACCGTGTTGGCCTTGCCTATCTGGAGTTCGCTATCGGAGTCGTAGATGAGGGGCACCCCCGGCCGGCCGCAGCGCATGAACGTCGGGCCCTCGCGCTCCAGCAGTGCTTTGGTCGCCGATGTGGTGCTCGGGCCGTCGGCCGGAACCACGACTGTGAAACCGGGAAGGGCACATGCGAGGGCAACGTCCTCGATCGCCATCTGACTGGGGCCGTCCTCGCCGATCGAGATGCCGGCATGCGATCCGACGAGCTTCACGTTGAGATTTGGAAAGGCGACGCTCATGCGTATCTGGTCGAAGGCATTGCTCAGGATGAAGGTCGAGAACGAGGCGACCACCGGAATCTTGCCGGCCGCAGCGAGACCGGCCGCGATACCGATCATGTTTGATTCCGCGATACCCACGTTGAAGAAACGGTCGGGATAGGCGTCCTTGAACTTGTTCGTGTAGGTCGAGTTGTTTACGTCCCCGTCGATCACGACGATGTCCTTGTTGCTCCCTGCGGCCTTCAGCGCCTCACCGAACGCTGCGCGCGTCGCGGGGCCAACTTCGAGGGATACTCGTGACAGTCCGAAGCTCATACGTCGGCTCCAATCTCCTCTAAAGCTCTCGCCTCTTCTTCCTTCGGGAGCGGCTTACCGTGCCACTTCCCCGGTGCCTCCTCGAGCAAGGAGACTCCCTTGCCCTTGACCGTGCGCGCGATGATCGCCTGGGGCCTGTCCCCGACGGACCTCGCCCACTCGAACGCCGCCGCCACATCGTCGAGGCTGTGCCCATCGATCTCTCGGGCCGCCCATCCAAACGCTTCGAACTTGGTCGTGAGGGGATCGAGGGGCTGAACGTTGTCCACCGCGTCGGTCTGCTGATAGCCGTTGCGGTCGACGATCAGAGTGAGGTTTGCGAGGCCGTGGTTGCCGGCGTACATCGTGGCTTCCCACACCTGTCCCTGCTCCATTTCCCCGTCGCCGGTCATCACGTAGGTTCGGTAGTCGTTCTGGTCCAACCGGGCCGCGAGCGCCTGGCCGATGCCCATCGACAAACCCTGACCGAGCGAGCCGGTGGAGGCCTCGACTCCGGCCAAACGCCTCATGTTGGGGTGACCCTCGAGAGGAGAGCCCATCTTCCTCAACGTCTTGAGGTCGTCCAGCGGGAAGTATCCGGCCGCAGCGAGCACCACGTAGAGACCGGGTGCTCCGTGGCCCTTGGAGAGGATGAAGCGATCGCGATCGGGATGGTGGGGCTGCTGGGGGTCGTAGCGCAGCACGCCGCCGAAGTAGAGAACCGTCACGACCTCGACCATCGACAGCGAGGTCGAGGGATGGCCGGAGCCGGCCCCGGTGGTGGACGTCACGATGTAATGGCGGAGCCTTCGGGCAATGCGTTCGAGCTCGGAGCGCTCCTCGGAGCGAGCTTGCGGCATGCGACCTCCTGATGGTGAAGACGGGCCTGCGACCTATCCAAACACACGCGCCCGTGGGTCCTCGCGAGCCGTAAGGGACCGTCTCGACGAGCGCGAAGAACAACTAGGATGACTCGATGTCCGATCAACCCACCTCTTTCGGCGCGCCTCGGGGCACGCGCGACCTGCTGCCCCCCGACTCCTGGCGCTGGCACCGGGTCTTCGACCTCGCTCTGAACCGGATCTTCGGCCCCGCGGGCTACGCACCGATGGATACTCCGATCTTCGAGCACACCGAGGTCTTCGAGAGGGGCGTGGGCGAGGCGTCCGACGTCGTCACCAAGCAGATGTACACCTTCGACGACCGAGGTGGGCGTTCGCTGACACTGAGGCCAGAGGCCACGGCCGGGATCGTCAGGGCGGTGCTGGAGAACCGGCTCGACAAGGGATCGCTGCCGGTGAAGCTTCTCTGCTGGGGCCCGATGTTCCGGCAGGAACGCCCTCAGAAGGGACGCTACCGTCAGTTCACCCAGGTCGACATCGAGGCGATCGGTTCGGAGGGTCCTGCGATCGACGCCGAGATCATCGAGCTCGCGGCGCGCTTTCTGCGCGAGTCGGGGGTCGAGTGCCGGCTGTTGCTCAACTCCATCGGTCACCTCGACGAATCCTGTCGCATCGGCTACCTCAAGAGGCTCGTGGACTACCTGCGCGCACACGAGGGCGAACTCGCCGAGGAAGACAGGAACCGCATCGATGAGAATCCGCTGCGCGCGTTCGATTCCAAGGAAGCCATGACGGTCGCAGTGATGAAGGCCGCCCCCGCGATCACCGACCACCTCTGCGACGACTGCGAGCGGCACTTCGAGCAGGTGCGGACGATGCTCGACGACCTGAGCATCGAGTACGTAGTGGAGCCGACGCTCGTGCGCGGTCTCGACTACTACACGCGCACGGCCTTCGAGTTCACCTCGGACAAGTTGGGAGCCCAGGCAACGGTGCTCGGCGGTGGTCGCTACGACGGGCTCGCGGAGGCGCTCGGCGGGGGCCACCTCCCCGGGATCGGGTTCGCGCTGGGGGTCGACCGGCTCTTGCTGGCGTCGACCACGCTGAGCGAATGGCAGCCCCAGAACGTTGCGGTCTACGTCGTCGCTCTCGGAGACCGCGCGCGAAGTGAGGCACTTCCTCTCGTAACTGAATTGCGGCGCGCCGGCGTCGGGGCCGATTGGGATCTCATGGGGAGGCAGATGAAGGCCCAGATGAAAGCAGCCGATCGGTCGGGGGCACGCTGGGCCGCGATCATCGGCGACGACGAGCTCGAGGCCGGCGAGGTCACACTCAAGGATCTCGCCACCGGGGAGCAGGAGCGCGTGGCTCGAAACGAACTCGTGAACCGAACACGAACGGAGGAGCCTTAGATGCTGCGCTCGCACCGCTGTGGTGATCTTCGAGCGGATGACGTTGGAGCCGCGGTTGCGTTGTGCGGCTGGGTCCATACTCGGCGCGATCACGGCGGAGTCATCTTCATCGACCTTCGCGACGTGGCGGGTCTCGTCCAGATCGTGTTCAACCCCGAGGTCTCGCACGACTCCTACGAGACGGCCGAGTCACTGCGCAGCGAGTTCTGCATCCGGGTGACGGGGGAGGTGCGCACGAGACCCGAGGGCACCGTCAACGACAAGCTTCCCACCGGCGAGATCGAAGTCGCGGTGGACGACATAGAGATCCTCTCTCGCAGCGATACTCCGCCCTTCCAGGTCGACGAGCATGCAGAGGTCGAAGAGCTGCTTCGCCTCCGCTACCGCTATCTCGATTTGCGCAAGGAACGCATGCAGCGCAATCTCCAGTTGCGACATCGCATCGTGAGTGCCATCCGTCGCTTCTACGACTCCGAGGGTTTCACCGAGGTCGAAACGCCGATGCTCACGCGGGCCACTCCGGAGGGGGCGCGCGACTACCTCGTTCCCGCGCGCCTGCATCCCGGTTCGTTCTATGCGCTGCCGCAGAGCCCCCAGCTCTTCAAGCAGCTGCTGATGGTGTCGGGTCTCGACCGCTACTACCAGATCGTGCGCTGCTTCCGCGACGAGGACCTCAGGGCCGACCGCCAGCCGGATTTCACCCAGCTCGACGTCGAGATGAGCTTCGTGGAGGTCGAGGACGTCCTCGAGTCGACCGAACGGATGTTCAAGTCGGTGTGGCGCGAGGTGCTCGGCGTCGAAGTGGCCGACTTCGTCCGGTTGCCCTACGACGAGTCCATGGATCGCTTCGGCACGGACAAGCCAGATTTGCGCTACGGCATGGAGCTCATCGATCTTGCGGAGGTCTTCGCCTCGACCTCGGTGAAGGTGTTCCGCTCGGTCCTCGACGGTGGGGGACTGGTCAAGGCACTGCTGGTCGGGGGCCAGGGGGGACTTGCCCGGAAGGAGCTGGACGTTCTGGTCGATCAGGCCAAGTCGTTGGGGGCGGGAGGGCTCGTGTGGATAGGCATCACGCCGGACGGCTTCAAATCGCCGCTCGACAAGTTCTTCACCGACGACGAGCGGGCCGGACTGTTGAAGGCGACCGGCGCGGGCGAGGGTGATCTCGTTCTGGTCGTCGCGGACGTACGTCATTCGGTGGTGCACAAGGTGCTCGGCAACCTGCGAGTCCGGCTCGCCGAGCGCTTCGGACTGGTGCCCGCCTACGACCCCGGCGATTCCGACTACTGGAAGTTCGCATGGATCGTGGACTTTCCCTGGTTCGAGCGCAACGAGGAGGAGGATCGCTGGGATCCGATCCATCATCCCTTCACCGGAGTGGTCGAGGAGACGGCGGAGTTCCTGGAGACCGACCCGGCCCGGGTGATCAGCAAGAGCTATGACATCACGCTGAACGGTTGGGAGCTCGCCTCTGGCTCGATCCGTATCCACGATGCCGCCATGCAGAGCCGCGTGTTCAGAGCACTGGATATCGACGAGGAGGAGCAGCGCGAGAAGTTCGGCTTCCTGCTGGACGCCTTCAAGTACGGCCCCCCGCCGCACGGCGGTATCGCTCCCGGCATCGACCGCATAGTCGCACTTGCGGCCGGGGAGTCGAACATCCGCGAAGTCATCGCCTTCCCCAAGACCCAGACGGCCGTCGATCCCCTGACGGGCGCCCCGGCCCCCGTGACGGAGGAGCAACTCGAACTCCTCCACCTGAAATCCACGGCCCGAGATTCTGAGCGCGGGAGGTCCCGCCAGGCGGATACAACGGCACAAAGAAATCAGAGTTAGAGGCTCCTTCGGCCCACCAAGTCGACGGCTCTCGCTAGCCCGCCAGGGACCGCAGGGCCTGAGCGCGCGCCTTGAACACC
>JBOGWW010000349.1:0-3047 GCA_050693655.1 Actinomycetota bacterium
TGCCTCGCTGGCGGGTGCCCTACCTCCGCCGCAATGTTGGTTGCGTCTTCCAGGATTTCAAGCTGTTGCCCAACAAGACCGTGGTTGAGAACGTCGCGTTCGGCCTCGAGGTGATCGGACGACCGCGCAACGTCGGTTGTGTCTTCCAGGACTTCAAGCTGCTTCCGAACAAGACCGTGTTCGAGAACGTGGCCTTCGCCCTCGAGGTAATCGGACGGCCCCGCACCGTGGTGCGGAGGCAGGTTCCGCAGATACTCGAGCTGGTCGGCCTTGGCGAGAAGCTGGACCGCTTTCCCGACGAGTTGTCGGGTGGAGAGCAGCAGCGAGTTTCCATCGCGCGCGCGTTCGTCAACCGCCCGCTCATCCTGCTCGCCGACGAGCCGACGGGAAACCTCGACCCGGCGACGTCGGTGGGCATCATGCGCTTGCTGGATCGCGTCAATAGGACCGGAACGACCGTCGTCATGGCGACTCACGATCATGCCATCGTCGACTCCATGCGACGCCGGGTGGTCGAGTTGGAAGGCGGGCACGTAGTGCGCGACCAATCGCGCGGCATCTACGGTGTGGGGACCTAGCAGATGAAAGTCGGTTACTTCCTCTCCGAAACCATCACGAATCTGAAACGCAACCTGCTGATGACCGTCGCGGCCATCTCCACAGTCGCCATTTCGCTGCTCCTTCTGGGCGGCGTACAGATCCTCGGCTTGGTCGTGAACAACGTCACCCTTTCGTGGGAGGCGAAGGTCGAGGTGTCGGCCTACTTCCGCGACAACGCCCAACCGAACGAGATCGAGACCATCACCCGCGACGTCGAAGCCATGGACGAGGTCCAGGCGGTCTTCTTCGTTTCCAAGGATCAGGCCTTCGAGGAATACAAGAAGATCTACGAGGATCAGCCGCAGTTCTACGAGAACCTGCCGGAGGATTCGCTGCCCGCCTCGCTTCGAATCAAACTCACCGATGCGGGCTACGCCGAGCAGGTGAAGAGCGCAATCGACGGCGCTCCCGGAGTCGACGACGTGCGCGACGGAGGTCTCGTCCTTAGGCGTCTGCTGCAGGTCAACTCACTGCTGCGGACCATTACCTTCGCCATGTCGATCATCCTGCTGGTCGCCGCGGCCGCTCTGATCGCAAACACGATTCGCCTTGCCATCTACGCGCGACGCGAAGAGATCGGGATCATGAAGCTCGTCGGAGCGACCAACTGGTTCATCCGCATCCCCTTCTTGTTCGAAGGCGTGTTCGCCGCGTTAGTCGGTGCCATCATTGCGAGCCTGATCGTCGTCGGTGCGCAGTGGGCGGTGTTCAAGAACCTGGGCGAGCAGATCACCTTCCTGGGGCCGGTGTTCAGCTTTTCGACGGGCGAGATCGCCGGCGTGCTGGGCCTCTTGTTCCTGGTGAGCTGCGTGATCGGGCTGATCGGCTCGGGATTGGCCCTCAGGCGGTTCCTCGAGGTCTGACCAAGCGCGGCGGCACTCAAGAAGGGGCGCCGGGAGGCCGATTCCAGAAGGGGGTGAATTCCCCCAAAATTGTGATTCGTGTGGTTACTGTTGAAGCTGTAAACTCGTCAGCTGGCCGGGGAACGGCCGTTCGAATATGAGAAGCGGAAATAGGCAGCTGCACCACCAGGGCTTTCGACTCGCGGGCGTCGTAGCGGCACTCGTACTTTGTCTCGCGTCCATCGCGGTGCCGGCCGCCGCCGACCCTCAGGACCGTCTCGATCGCATCCAGAACAAGCGCGAGCGGATCCAGGGACAGATCGACAGCACCGGCAAGCGGGCGAAGACGCTCGAGGGCACGATCACGGTCCTCGACGACGAGGCCGAGGGCCTACAGAGCCGGCTCAACGAGGTCAACGCCGAGATCGAGCGGCTCGACGGCCGTATCTCGGTCGTGCAGAGCAACCTCGAACTGGCGCAGCAGCGCTTCACCACGCTGACCGAGGAACTCCTCGACATCCAAGAGGACCTGGTCGCAAGCACCGATTCGCTGACCGAACGGGCAATCGAGTCCTACAAGGCCGGGCCCGGGGCCTACGTCGAGGGCATCCTGTCGTCGGACAGCTTTGCCGAGCTCTCCGACCGCTACGAGTACTTCCAGACCACCGTCGAGATCGACAGCGATCTCGTCGATGAAATCGAGCGACTCAACTCCGAGACCGACGCGCGCCGCGAGCAGGTCGCTGAGGAGCGCGAGCGCATCGCCGAGGCGAAGCTCCAGCTCGAGAAGGACCGGGCCGACAGGGTCGCCGTGCAGGTTGAGCGGCAGCAGATGCTCGACCAACAGAACGCCCTCATCGCTCAGAAAGAAGACGTCCTACGGGGTCAGCTCGCGAAGAAGTCCGAGCTCGAGAAGCTCGACTCCCAGCTCCAGCAGGATTCCCAGGACATCCAGGCGCTCCTGGCCCGGGCCTCCACCCCGAGCGGGGGAGGCGGCGGAACCCCGACGAATACGGGGGGTCAGTTCTTGTGGCCGGCCAACGGGCCGCTGACCTCGCCCTACGGGTACCGGACCCACCCGATCTTCGGTGACGGCCGGATGCACACGGGTATCGACATCGGAGCGGGCTACGGCTCGGCGGTCTTCGCCGCGAGCGGCGGCCGAGTGGTATTCGCCGGAACGATGAGCGGCTACGGAAACGCCATCGTCGTGGACCACGGCGGCGGAGTGGGCACGACCTACAACCACCTCTCGGGCTTCAGCGTCGGTCAGGGGTCGAGCGTCAGCCGGGGCCAGACCATCGGAAGTGTGGGCTGCACCGGCTACTGCACGGGTCCTCACCTGCACTTTGAGGTGCGAATCGGAGGATCCCCGGTCGATCCGATGCCCTACCTCCAGTAGCGCCGGGAGCTAATACCCTTACCATCATGGAACGCTGGCAGAAGATCCTCATTGCGCTGCTCTCGGCGGCGGTCGTCGCCCTGGGCGCGTTCTCCTTCGGCTACTCGGTCGCGGGTGGCGAAAGGCAGATCCTCGTCGGCGCCGATGACGAGGGTGGCGATCTTTCGCTGATCGAGGACGTCTACGAAAAGATCAAGCAAGAG
>JBOGWW010000350.1:0-13473 GCA_050693655.1 Actinomycetota bacterium
CCGATCTCGCGCAGATACTGCCGCACGAGATCTTCGTGAGCGGCCTCCTCCCTGGAGTCATACGGGCGTGTTGCCTCACTCATTCATTCACCCAACCTTTTTCGGTCTGCCCGGACCGGCCTCCGACCCGTTGCAGTTTTGTCTGACCTTTTGCGGTCACGGCGTAAAAGTCGCGCTCGCGTAGAAACAAGGGGTTCTGCTGGTCTCCCTCTCTCTAAGCATCCCGGCGCTGTTTTTGTGAATGTGGCCGCTCGTGCGGCGGGGCCGGTCATGGGCGACTCTTCGAGAGTTTTTGTTGCTATCGAGCTGATTCTTCAATGCTACGCGAATCCCTTCCCCAGGGGAAGGGGTCATTTTGTTGTGCTCTAAGGACAAAAACCCACCGATCCAGGGTTGTATTCCCCCTGACGGTCCGCCGAATCAGTTTCGGGGCTTCTGTGTCCCGGGCAGAACAGTGGCCCGAGGAGCCCGGCGGATCGACCCCCGCCCCCTCGGGATGGGGAGGAGATTTGCCGTTTGAGGTCCCCCATCTCTTTCCCGAATTCACGGCCGGCGGAGGGCCTCAGGCCGAGTAGCTCAGAGCTCCGCAGTTGAGCTGGTAGAAGGGGTTGAGGTCGGGGTCGTTGTAGTCGCTGAGGTTCAGCCTCCCCTGGGTCCGCTCCGCGAACCGGGTCTCCGGGCCCTCCAGCTCGAAGCTCCGGGCCGAGGTCTCCCAGCGGGTGTTGCGCACGTTGCGGGCCTCGGCCCGCAGGAGAACGAGTCTCCCGTCGCGACATCCGACCCCCTCGCCCATACGGGTGATGCCCCCGACGCGGAGGGCGAGCGGCTGCCCCTCGTGCGTGACGATAGCGAGGCGATCTCCGCGCAAGACGAACATATTGAGCTGCTTCCACGAGGTTCCGTGCCCGGCCAGGTCGAGCGTCTTGACGAACCACTCGGAGCGACCGTCGCCGTCCACATCCGCAGCGCCGACGGCACGCGGGTAGCTGAACCGAGAGCCCGCGTCGAGAGGCTGGTCGCTCGCTCCGGCCGCCGTCTGCAGGCGAAGACGCCAGGAGCGAGGATGCCGGTCGTCGCCCAGGCGCGCGTAAACGGTGAGCCTGTCGGAGGACCCGTCCCCGTCCGCGTCGCCCTCGACCTCGGTGGCGCACCCGGCGTTTGCGGGCAGCCGGTCTACGTCGAGCGGGTCGCAGGGTTCCCCGCTGACGAAGTCGGTGGGCAGTGGCTCCGGCCGGGCCGACGCTCGCGGGCTTGATTCCGAACAGGAACCGGTCACCAGGGCGGCGGCGAGCGCAAGGATGGAAAGCCGCCCCGGTCTGCTCGACATAGCCAGTCAGTGTACGAGCCCGATGGAAGCCGGAGCGGCCAAGAAAACGGGGGCCGGATTGGCCGGCCCCCGCAAAATCGCTGCCGTCCCGCGTATTACCTGGCGGCCTCGTAGCGCTTGGCGACCTCGTCCCAGTTGACGACGTTCCACCACGCCTTGATGTAGTCGGGGCGCACGTTCTGGTACTTCAGGTAATAGGCGTGCTCCCAGACGTCCAGGCCCAGGATCGGTGTCTTGCCCTCCATCAGGGGCGAGTCCTGGTTGGGGGTGCTGATTACGTCAAGCTTTCCGCCCTCGACGATGAGCCAGGCCCAGCCCGAGCCGAATTGGTTCACGCCGGCGTCCGAGAACTTGGTCTTGAAGTCATCGAACGAGCCGAAGGTGCTCTCGATGGCTCCGGCCAGGTCGCCGCCCGGCTGACCTCCGCCGTCGGGGCTCATGACGGTCCAGAAGAGCGAGTGGTTGGTGTGACCACCACCGTTGTTGCGCACCGGAGTCTGGATATCGGACGGAATCTTGTTGAAGTTCCGCATCAACTCGTCGATCGAGTCCATCTGCAGCTCGTCGTGACCCTCGATCGCGGCATTTAGCTTGTCCACGTAGGTCTTGTGATGCTTCCCGTGGTGAATCTCCATCGTCCTGGCGTCGATATGCGGCTCCAGGGCGGAATGGTCGTACGGAAGATCAGGAAGGCTGTAGCTCCCCATGCCAACTCCTTTCCACATGCAGTCGGTGGGACTTTTTGCCGTCCCCTAGAGACTACCCAACAGCTGCAACGTCACCCACGCCCGAAAACTTCCGGTCTCACCAGCACCAACGCAAAGCAATGTTCGCCGCTTGGTTAATCTGCTGGCATGGCTGATACGAAGACGCAATCTGTAGAGGAAGCGACCTGGGATCTCGAGCCCCTGGTGGATGGGAAGGGTCCCGCAGGGGTCGACGAGCTTCTGAACCGGGCGCAGGAGAAAGCATCCGAGCTCGCGCACAACAAGGGACATATCGAAGAGTTCGATGCCCCGCGCCTCGCCGCCTACATGAACGAACTCGCGGAGCTCTACGATCTCGTCGGCCGGGCGGGTTCCTACGCCGGGCTCGCGTTCTCGGCGGACATGTCGGACGAGAAGCGCGGTGCCCTCATGCAGATGGTGCAGGAGCGCGGCACTGAGATCGAAACCAAGCTGCTGTTCTTTCACCTCGAGTGGGCCAAGTTGCCGGACGAGAAGGTCGATGAGTTGCTCGCCTTCGAGGGTCTCGACAGGGCCCGTCACTACCTGCGCTCGGCGCGGCGCTACCGCGACTATCTGCTGAGCGAGCCGGAAGAGAAGATCCTCAGCGAGAAGACCGTGACCGGAGCGGCGGCCTGGGAACGGCTGTTCGGCGAGCTCACGTCGGCGCTCGAAGTCGAGGTCGACGGGGAGACGGTCGGCATCGAGCAGGCTCTCAGCCGGTTGCACAATCCGGATCGCGCGGTTCGTAAGGACGTGGCGGAGGCGGTAACGGCGGGGCTTGCACCGGGACTAAAGACGCGTGCTTTCATCCTCAACACCCTCTTGCACGAAAAAGCGGTCAACGACCGGCTCCGCGGTTACTCGCACTGGCTGCAGAGCCGCAACCTCGCGAACGAGGCCTCCGATGAGTCGGTCGAGGCGCTCGTGACCGCCGTGCGCCGGCGCTACGACATCCCTCAACGTTGGTACGCGCTCAAGGCCAAGATGATGGGGATCGACCGCATCGCGGACTACGACCGGATGGCGTCGCTCGCGGACGACGACGAGACGATCGATTGGAGCGACGCAAAGAGCATCGTTCATGAGTCCTACGCATCCTTTTCCGACGAGCTTGCGGGAATCGTCCAGCAGTTCTACGACAAGAGGTGGATAGACGCGCCGGCGTCCCCCGGTAAGCGCCCCGGCGCGTTCTGCAGCTACACAGTCCCTTCCCGCAACCCCTACGTGTTGCTGAACTACACGGCCCGGCGGCGAGATGTCCTGACGCTCGCCCACGAACTGGGGCACGGGGTGCACTCGGCGCTGGCGCGCAAGCAGGGGATCTTTCATCACTCGACTCCTCTGACCGTTGCCGAGACGGCCTCGGTGTTCGGAGAGACGGTGGTTTTCGACCGCTTGCTCGAGATGGAGGAGGATCCCGCCGGTCGCCTCGCCCTGCTCGCGGAGAACGTGGAGGGGGGGATCGCGACGGTCTTTCGTCAGACGGCGATGAACCGCTTCGAGCACCTCGTCCACACGGCGCGCCGCGAGGAGGGCGAGCTGCCGCTCGAGCGCATCAACGAGGCTTGGGCGGAGAGCCAGACCGAGATGCTCGGGGATTCGGTTGAGCTGACCGACGGCTACAAGTCCTGGTGGTCCTACGTGCCCCACTTCATCTCGACGCCCGGATACGTGTACGCGTACTCCTACGGGCAGCTGCTCGCACTCGCCGTCTACAAACAGTATCGGGAGCAGGGGCCGGGCTTCGTGCCTCGCTATCTCGAGATGCTGGCCGCGGGCGGGTCGATGCCGCCGGAGGAGCTCGGCGAGATCGTCGGCTGCGATCTCACGGACCCGGGCTTCTGGGACGGCGGCCTCTCGATCATCGCGGACCAGCTCGAGGCCACCGAAGCGACAGCAAAGGAAGCCGGCCGGCTGTGACCCCACATCACATCACCGCCTTCGACGTCGAGGCGGTGCGGTCGAAGTTTCCTGCACTCAAGCGCGAGGTCGGGGGCCGGCCTGCGGTATTTGCCGATGCTCCCGGCGGCACCCAGGTTCCCTTCGAGGTCCTGGAGGCGGTAACCGGATATCTCGAGCGGAGCAATGCGAACCGCGGCGGCAAGTTCGTCACCAGCTCGGAGACGGACGAGATGATCGAGGACGCGCGCTCGGCCGTGGCCGACTTCTTGAATTGCGACGTGGCCGAGGTGGTGTTCGGAGCGAACATGACGAGCCTCGCATTCGCCTTGTCGCGCTCGCTCGTGCGCGAACTTCATGAGGGTGACGAGGTGGTCGTGACGCGTCTGGATCACGACGCCAACATCTCTCCCTGGCTCGCGGCCGCAGAGGATGTGGGAGCGACGGTGCGCTGGGTCGACTTCTCGGACGAGTTCAGACTCGATCTGACGTCACTCGACGAGGTGCTGAACGAGCGCACGAAGATCGTTGCCTTCACCCTTGCCTCGAACGCCCTCGGTACGGTTACCGACGCGGCCGCCGTGGTCGAGCGAGCGCACCGTGCCGGTGCGCTCGTGATCGCGGACGCGGTTCACTTCGCTCCACACCGTCTGATCGATGTTCGAGCCCTCGACGTCGACGTGTTGTTCTGCTCGCCGTACAAGTTCTTCGGTCCCCACGCGGGCGTTATGTACGGACGGCGCGACCTGCTCGATTCCTGGCATCCCTACAGAGTGCGTCCCTCGGACAACGAGTCGCCGTGGCGCTGGGAAACGGGCACCGCCAACCACGAGGGGATCGCGGGCGTGCGAGCGTGCGTGAACTACACTGCGAACCTGGTGCCCGGTGGGGGAAGCCGGCGCGAGCGAATCGTCAACTCGGTGCTGATCGCGCACCGGCATCAGCAAGCCCTGACGGAGCAGTTTCTGCGCGGGCTCGCCGGGATCGAGGGGGTGACCCTGTACGGTCCGGACGAGATCGACCGGACCTCGACCTTTGCGTTGCGCGTGCGAGACCAGCACCCCGACGACACCGCAAAGAGATTCGCCGGCGAAGGCATCTTCGTGTGGTCCGGCAACTATTACGCGCTTGCAGTCATGGAGGCGCTCGAGCTCGAGGATTCGGGCGGCGCCGTCCGGATCGGCTTCTGCCACTACAACACGACCGAAGAGGTCGAACACGTCCTGGAGGCCCTGGACCGTATCGCCGCCGGCTAGACGATTCCCCTGGTCTGTGCTTGTCCGGCGACGCAGGGTCGGCCATGCTGGCGGAGGCTGAGGCGAGTCGGTCGGGCACGTCGCGACCGGAGGCAGGGATGAGCTCGCTGTCCTTTTATCGATTCCGCTCCGAGTGGGAGCTCGCCGCTCCGCGCGGCCGCGTTTTCGACGTGCTCCGGAGGGGCGAGACCTACGAGCGTTGGTGGCCTGAGGTGAAGAGGGCGTCGAGGCTGAACGACGGTCGCTACGAGCTCGTCGCGCGCTCGTTTCTTCCCTATGAGTTGCACATGGTGCTGACCGAATCCGTCGTCGATGAAGGCGCCGGAATCCTCGAAGCGAGCATCATGGGCGATCTCAAGGGCTTCAGCCGCTGGACGCTCCTGGAGCGAGGGGATCGGACGATCGCCGTTTTCGACGAGGAGGTCGTGACCCACAAACGGCTCCTCGACGTCCTGGCTCCTCTGGCACGTCCGCTGCTTCGCTACAACCACACCGTGATGATGCGGCACGGCGAACGGGGTCTCCGACGATACCTGACCAACGACGACACCACCTCGTCGAGATAGACGTAACGGCCTCGGCCGGATCGATCCGGTAGATTCACGACATGTCGCCGAGCGACAAGCATCGAAGGCTCATCGAGGCGCATGAAGCGATTGAAGCCGAGGAAAGGAAAGGACCAACCGTGACCTCCGCAGAACTGTTGAACGATGCCTTTGGCAGAATCCGCGCTCTCGTCCACCGCGTCGTCGATGGGCTCACTCCCGAGCAGTTGTCGTATCGGATCGAGGCCGAAACAAATTCCATCGCCTGGCTAGCTTGGCACCTCACCCGGATCCAGGACGATCATGTCGCGGACGTCGCAGAGACGGAGCAGATTTGGACGGCGAAAGGGTGGAAGGATCGCTTCGGCCTTCCCTTCGACGTGTCCGCGACGGGTTTCGGGCATTCATCCGACGAGGTGGCCGCGGTCCGCGTGGAATCGGGAGAGCTGCTGACCGGCTATCACGATGCCGTTTATCAACGGACCCTTGACTACGTGAAGCCCCTTACCGACGAGGACCTCGCGCGCATCGTCGACGAGTCCTACGACCCGCCGGTTTCCTTGGGGGTGCGGCTGGTCAGCGTGATCTCCGACAACCTGCAGCATGCGGGCCAGGCCGCCTTCGTCCGCGGGATCATCGGACGTAGATGAGCGAGCTCAGGGGGCGCGCCACGAACGGGTACGAGTCACCGGCGCCGCCTAGACGAACAGACTCAGTATGAGCACCATGACGACCCCGACGATGCCGATGATGGTCTCCATCACCGTCCAGGACCGCAGCGTGTCGCCCTCGCTCATCCCGAAGTAGCGGTTCACGAGCCAGAAGCCGGAGTCGTTGACGTGACTGACCGCGGTCGCTCCGGAGGCGACGGCGATGACGAGCAGTCCCTTCCCCGGATCGCTGAGATCGAATTGTCCGAGTAGCGGAGCAACGAGTCCCGCCGCGGTCACGATCGAAACCGTCGCCGAGCCCTGAGCTACTCGTACTCCGAGGGCGATGAGGAAGGCCAACACGAAAATGGGCAGCCCCGTGTCCGCGAGAGCCTCGCCCAGAGATTCACCGACGCCGGAGTCGATGAGGACTTGCTTGAAGACTCCACCTGCCCCGGTTATCAGAATGATGAGTCCCGCCGGTTCGAGGGCCGCAGTGGCCACTTCTTGGACGTCGCTGCGCGAATAGCCGCGCAGCTTGCCGAGGAAATAGAACGACAGGAGCACGGTGATCAACAGAGCGATGAAGGGATGTCCGATGAAGGTAAGGAAGTTGTAGGAGGCCGTGTCCTCGTCCAGCGTGACGCTCGCCACCGTATTGAGCAGGATCAAGAACAGCGGCACGAGCGTGAGCGTCAGCACCAAGCCGAAGCCCGGCAGGTCTCGCCGTGGGGTTTCTTCCTCCGATGCGGGAGAACCCTCCGGCCCGCGCCCGCCGCCGCCTCCTCCTCCCACCTTCAGTTCCTCGCGCATGTATTCGGGCTCCTCGACCATGATGCGCTTGGCGATGTAGCGGCCGAAGATCGGGCCGGCGATGATCGCGCAGGGAATCCCGCAGATGATCCCGAACAGGATCACCCAACCCAGTTCGGCTCCCAGGATCTCCGCGGCCGATATGGGCCCGGGAGTCGGCGGGACGAAAGCGTGCGTAACCGCCAGACCCGCAAGCAGCGGAATGCCGTAGAAGAGCAACGATTTCCCGGCCCGTCGTGCCATCGAATACACGAGCGGGACGAGGATTATGAAGCCGACGTCGAAGAAGACCGGAATGGCAACGAGGAAGCCTGCGATTGCCAGGCCCATCTGAGCCCGGTCCTCACCAAATCGCTCAACCAAGGTGTGTGCCAGCCGCTCGGCTCCACCCGACAGTTCGAGCATCTTCCCGAACATGGCGCCCAGTCCCACCACGATGGCGACGAAGCCGAGGGTGTCGCCCATCCCCAACTCCATCGATTCCAGGACCGACACGAGCGGCAGGCCAGCGGCGATGCCGACCAAGGCCGAGGTCAGCAGGAGTGCGACGAAGGCCTGAAGCTTGCCCTTGATCACCAGTCCGAGAAGTACAGCAATTCCAAGCACGGTCACCAGCACGAGCTGCGCGTCCATCTAGCTTCTCCCTTCTGTCGATGCGAATGGCGTCGTTGAGGTGAAGGCGGGGGCGACCGTTTCGTAGAGCGTCCGATAACGCTCGAACAGGCGCTCGTAGACGGGAGCAAGGTCGGGATTGGGTATCTGATGTTCGACGATCTCGACCATGTCGTGGACGGCGTCGATGGAGTCGATAATGCCTGCGCCCAGCATCCCGAGAACCGCGGCACCCAGCGGTCCGCCGTCTTCGTTGCCGGGAATTGCGACGGGGCGGTTGAAGACATCTGCAAGCATCTGCCTCCACAACTCGGATTGGAGGAAGCCACCGGTAGCGCGCAGTTCGCCCTCGAGCGTCACGCGCTGTTCCAGGACGCGGGCCACGCTGAGCATTCCCAAGAGCACACCCTCGAGGGCGGCACGGGCCATGTGGGCCCGAGTGTGATCGAGGCGGATTCCTATCAGCGTGCCGCGTACGTTCGGATTCCAGTGGGGAGCGCGCTCGGCAACGAGGTAGGGGAGGAACAAGAGCCCCGCTGCACCGACGTCGACCCGCGCGGCCTCCGCGAGCAGTGAGTCGTAGCTGCCGGCATCTCCGGCCGAGAGGAGATCGCGCACCCACTGGAGCACCACTCCTCCGTTGCTGATCGGACCGCCCGCGACCCAGTGGTTGTCGGTCAGGACGTAACAGAAGGTCCTGCCCTCGGGGTCGGTCAACGGCTCGCCCACGACGGTGCGGACGGCTCCCGACGTCCCGATGGTGACGGCCGTTACTCCCGGGTCGATAGCGCCCACCCCGAGATTCGCGAGGCATCCGTCCGACGCTCCCGCGACGAGCTTGACCCCGGAGGCGAGTCCGAGCTCGCTCGCGCTTGCCGCGTGGAGCTCGCCGACGACCTCGGTCGTGGATACTGGTTCCGAGAGAAGATCTGCGTCGACGGTCGCGAGCTCGAGCGCGTCCCGATCCCAGTTGAGCTTCTCGAGGTTGAACAGGCCCGTCGCCGACGCGACGGAGTGATCCACCACCCAACGACCGCACAGGCGATGGGTTACGAGTTCCTTGATGCCGACGAAGCGCGCGGTTCGATCGAAGGTCTCCGGGGCGGTGTCCCTAAGCCAGGCCAGTTTCGACAGTGGTGCCATGGGATGCAGCGGCGTTCCGGTTCGCCGGTAGACCTCGATCCCGCGGGCGGCCTTGATGCGCTCGGTGTGCTCGGCGGCGCGGCTGTCGGCGAAGGTAAACAGGGGAGTGAGCGGCTCGTTGTCGTCGCCCACCGCCATCAAGCTGTGCATCACCGAACTGAAGGAGATGACCCGCACGCTCGCGGCATCGAGATTCGCGCGCGCGACCGCACCGCCAATAGCCTCGAACACGGCCTGCAGTATCTCGTTGGGGTTC
Organism: Actinomycetota bacterium; assembly: GCA_050693655.1. Classification (GTDB taxonomy): domain Bacteria; phylum Actinomycetota; class CADDZG01; order CADDZG01; family WHSQ01; genus WHSV01. The sequence continues at coordinate 9,230 of JBOGWW010000350.1, forward strand.
TGTTCGGCCGCCCCCGTTTCGTCCGTGCGCAACTCGTAGGAGACGGAGTGGCGGTCGAGCGCGTGCCCTTCCTCGTCGAAGACGACACACTTGCAGTTCGTGGTTCCGATGTCGACGCCGAGCACTGCGTCCAATGACCACCCCCCGGTCGGCTACGAGCCTCCCTTACCCAGGGTACAGAAGGGACAATCCGGTCGCGGTCGCGCTCGGACGAAGCGGTGAGAGCCGTCGGTTCTCTTGCGCGCTCGGTCGCTGCTCAGTCGCGTACGCGCAGTTCCTCTTCGGCGCCCACCGGAACGACCGGCGGGGTTTGGCCCTCGGGAGCCTCCGATGTGATCCGGTCCGCGGGCTCGTTCAGGGATCGAAGTCGACCGAAGATCGGAATGGCGAGGAGCGTGGCGAGCCCGCCGACCACGAACCCGGCCGGGATGGATCGCTCCTGCGACAGGTAACCCAGGCCGGTCTGGCCTCCGACGCTCCCCAGGCTGCCCACCAGCGAGTCGAAGGAAACCAAGGTGGCTCGCTCCGAAGTGGGGATCGAATTGTGAAGGTAGGTCTGGCGCACCGGTTCCAGCACGCCCGCGGCAATCGCTCCGAACAGGAATATGGGAACCGTCACCCAGAAGGATTGGACGATGCCGGTCGCAACCATGGTGGCCGTGGTGATCGTGGTCGTGGTGAGAAGGATCGTCGTGCGTCGTCGACCCGGCTTTGCCAAGCGTCCGACGAAGCTGTTCCCCACGATGCCGGCCAGCGAGAACAGCGCCGCGATCAGACCCGACAGCCAGATCGCGTCCTCTCCGTAAAGCTCCAGGAAGTAAGGCTGCCACGCGTACCAGGCCCACGAGAAGAATCCCCAAGTCACGAACGATTCCATGACGAGCAGGCGGACCGCGGGGGCCCGCCAGCCGAAGGTGATGCCCGCGCCGGCCACCTTCTTCATCTCGCCGACCATTCCCTGCAGGCGCAGGGTCCGAGGCGTGAATCCGAGGTCGTGCATGGTCCGCAAACCGACCGCGAAGGCGATCAAGATGAAGGCGGCGCGCGCGACGTAGGGAATGGAGAGGTGCATCTGTCCCAACAGACCGCCGCCGACCGTACCGACGATCATTGCGAAGCCCGAAACCATTGCCGCGCGGGCGAACACACGATCCAAGCTGTCGCTGTACCCGGTCGTCTTCAGCGCGTCGACCATCCATGCTTCTACCGCTCCTGAGTAAAAGGTATAGCCGAGACCGAGGATCACCCCGGCGAGGCAGAAGAGAAGAAGTCCTCCGTCGATGGCGGCGACTCCGACGTAGGCGAGCGTGCCTATGGCAAGCGTTATCGCAGAGAGGAGGAACGACGCGCGGCGACCACGCGTATCGGCCACGACTCCGGTCGGGACCTCCAGCAGGGCCATTGCCGCGGTAAACGCCGCGTTCGCTATGAACACCTCGAAGATGGTCAGTCCGGCATCGAGCAGGAAAAGCGTGTTGATGCCCCAGATCAAGGAAGCCGACACCGTGAACAAGCCGGTGATCACCAAGTAGCTGCGAATCACCCGGTCGGAGACGGCCCTTGACTCGGCTTGCGACTTCACGGCGCTACCTGCAGGTGGGAGGACAGGCTGAAGATCTCGAAGAACAGGGGCGCCGCTCGGCGACGGCCCTCGAGTTCGAGTCGACCCGCTGCGATCGCCGATTTCAGATCCAGTTCCCCCGCCAAGAGTTCGGCGAGGGCATCGGGCGTGGTTTGCAGGACCACATCGGGCGTCTCGCTGGCTTCTGTCGGGAAAAAGAGCCGTCCCCGCTCGATCACCAGGTGCAGCCGGAACTCACCGAGGCGGATCTCGAAACGGAGATCGCGGTTCTGCGCCACCTCGGGACGAAAGGCCCCTCGGAGCGCGAGCGCGAACGAGCTGGCATTGAAGCAGTCGGTCTCCTTCGGTGGCCCGAGTGCACCCAGGCCCCACAGCCCCAGGGCGACGAGCGGTTCCTCGAGGGCGAGACCGAACGGGGTGAGGGCATAGACGACCGAGTTCGACGGTCGCGCCAGCAGCCTGCGCTCGACGATTCCCTCCTCCTCCAGCTCGCGCAGCCGGGAGGAGAGCATGTTGGTGGCGATCCCGGGGAGCCCCTCCTGGAGTTCGGTGAAACGCCTGGGCCCGGCAAAGAGATCGCGCACGATCAGCAGCGTCCAGCGACCCCCAACGAGCTCGAGGGCCCGGGCGAGACCACAGAACTGTCCGTACTCGCGCGCCATGCCGCTCATTGTCACCCGCCTTCCTTGCTTTTTGCAAGCCCTCTTGCATTTTTCATCCAGCCGAACTCGCCGGCGCGGAACCCACTCAGTCTGGAAGTTGCGGCACCTCGAAGCCCTGGTTTCGTCCGAGGAGCACGGCCCGAGTGATCGCAGACGTCCCGAACCGGTCGCGCAGACTGTCGAGTGCCGCGTCGAGGGCGTCCAGGTGGTGACGATCGAAGGGCAGCACCAGCTGAATGGCACGGTCGTTGCAGAGGTTGGTGAGCGACACTCCCACGAGCGTGAGGCCCTGACTTCGGATCAAGGGAGTGGCCTCCCTCAGCAACGCTCTCGCCACGGCCAGGATCGTCTCGGTCTGCGCGGTTGCCTCGGACAGCGTGCGCGAGCGGGTCGCCCGCGGGAGGTCGTCGAATCGCAACCGAAGCACGACGGTACGGCACACTCGGTGCGCCGCCCGCAGCCGGCGGGAGAGGCGATCGACGAGTGCGACGAGAACCGCGTCGACGGATGCGGCCGACTTCGGTTTGCGGCCGATCGATCGCTGTGCTCCCATCGAGCGTCGACGGCGGCCTACCTGGACGGGTCGCGGGTCGCGGTTGTGTGCGAGGGCGTGCAGGTGCCGGCCGGACCCCACCCCGAGCATCCGAACCAGCGTCGACTCGCCGAGCTCGGCTACCTGGGCAACGGTCGTGATCCCCCTCATGCGAAGCTTTTTGGAGGTGACCACCCCCACTCCCCAAAGCCGCTCGACGGGGAGCGGATGGAGAAATGCCAGCTCACCCTCGGGAGGCACCACGAGCAGGCCGTCGGGCTTTGCTACGCCGCTCGCCACCTTCGCGAGGAACTTGGTCCTGGCCACACCGACCGAGACGGGCAGACCGACTCGATCGAGCACCTCGCGTCGCAACCGCACGGCGATCTCCGTCGGCGAACCCGATAGCCGCCACAGGCCGCCCACGTCGAGGAAGGCCTCGTCGATCGACAGCCCCTCGACCAGCGCCGAGGTCTGGTTGAAGACCTCGAACAGCGCCTTGCTCGCCTCGGAATAGGCGGACATACGGGGCGAGACCACGACGGCGTCGGGGCACAACCGGCGGGCCCGTCCGCCCGCCATCGCCGTGCGAACGCCGTAGACCTTGGCCTCGTAACTCGCCGCCAGGACGACCCCTGCCCCGACGATGACCGGGCGGCCCCGGAGTCGCGGGTCGTCTCGCTGCTCGACCGAGGCGTAGAACGCGTCGACGTCGGCGTGCAGGATGCAAGCGAGATGCCTCATCGAACATATGTTCGCATATGGCGCAAGAGGAGAGGTCGGGTGTGATGGCCTGGGTGGACGAGTCCTAGTCGGACGGTGGTTGCAGATCGGTGTCGGGATCGAGATGACGCAGCTTGTCGGGATTGGCAACCGCTCGCACCGTCTGTACGAGGTCGTCGGCGATGTCGACCGAGATGACGACCACGGGGTGCCTGTCGGCATCCAGCAACAGCGCCCCCGGCTGACCGTTGACCTCCACGTGGCGCAGGCTGGTGTAGGCGGGAGGCCGTCCTTTCAGGAGCAGGCGCGCGACCTTCTCGCGTCCGAACACGGGGCGACGAGTAGCGGGGGCCTTGCCGCCACCATCGCCGTAGGCGACGACGTCCGCGGCGAGGAGACCGATCAGCCCTTCGGGGTCGCCCTCCATCACCGCGCCGAAGAAGCGCCGCGCCAGCTCTTCACGCTTTCTGCGAGAGGCCTCGAAACGAGGCTTCTTTGCCTCGACTCGCCGCCGGGCGCGCACCGCGATCTGACGGCAGTTGTCCTCGCTCCTCCCGACTACGTCGGCGATTTCGTCGTAGCCGTAGTCGAATACCTCGCGCAGCAGAAAGACGGCGCGCTCGACCGGGCCGAGGCTCTCGAGCAAGACGAGAAAAGCGAGCGATAGGGAATCCGCCGTCTCTGCGTTCCGGACACCCTCCGACTCGGTGTCGGTGATCAGAGGCTCGGGGAGCCACGTGCCGAC
>JBOGWW010000351.1:0-3478 GCA_050693655.1 Actinomycetota bacterium
GAGCCGCGCTGGAGACACGCGTCGAGGAGGCGCTCACTGCGGCCGGCATGGCGGAGCATGCCGGCCGTCCACCACATCACCTCAGTTTCGGCCAACGGCGCAGGGCGGCCGTCGCCACCGTCCTGGCCATGCGGCCGGAGGTCCTCGTGCTGGACGAGCCGACGTCGCATCTCGACCCCGCGGCCAAGCGCGAGCTCGCCGAGATCCTCAAGAGCCTCGATCTCACGATGATCGTGGTGACTCACGACCTGCCCTACGCTCTCGAGCTGTGCGAGCGCGCCGTGGTCATGAACGAGGGAATCATCACCGGCGACGGTCCCATGAGCGAGATCCTGGCGAACGAGCAACTGATGCGAGCCAACCGGCTCGAGCTTCCCTACGGCTTCGACCCGTCGTTCGGGCGCCGGCCCCGGCACTCGTCGCACAGACCCCAGACCGCGTAGTGCGAGAAGTCGGGAAGGAAGCCCGTGGATGCGGCGAACTCATCTCGCACCGATTCGAGCGTGGCCACGGCAACCGACCGCTGCGCTCCGCAGTTGGAGCAGACCAGGTGCACGTGATCGTGCTCCTCCGTGTGGTGGTACTTCGGTCCCTGCTCGACGTGAGCATGGGTCAACACCCCTAACTCCTCCAGGAGTTCGACGGTGCGGTACACGGTCGAGGCGTTCACGCCGGGTTCCCGCCGTCGCATGCGATTCGCGATCTCGGCGGGCACGATGTGACCGCGACTGTTCATGATCTCCACGACGATCGCGCGCCTCTGCGCGGTCATGCGGTGGCCGTGTTGCCGTATGAGTTCCAGAACGCCCTCGGCGTCCGGTCGCACCGTGCTCAAGTCGGTAGGAGGAGCTTAGCCATCACCGGTCGCTCGATAATTTCCTGGTCGAAGCGAGCGGCAACGGGTCCGTGGTCGTTTGTTCGATGAGCGCAGGAGAGCATACGCTTACCCACAGACCCTTCTCTCGCTCAGCTCGGCGAGTGGGCCCGGATCGGGTGTAATGGGTCCTGGGTTCGTCGGCCCAAAGGTGCGGCGATCGAACCAATCCAGAATCGCGGGATGCTGAAATTCGCTGCTCATCACCGACGAGAGTAAGCGGAGCGGCACCCCCTTTATGTTCATGAGTGCGAACTTTCGACGACGAAATGAGGCGGTCGGGTGAAGCACGTACGAGGGCTCTTCTGTAAGGAGTGCGGCAAGGAGTATCCGGTTGCGCCGCAGCACGTCTGCGAGTTTTGCTTCGGGCCGCTCGAGGTCGGCTACGACTACGAGGGGATCGCCGCCTCGATCTCCAGGGAGTCCATCAGCTCGGGACCCCGCTCATTGTGGCGCTACGCGGATCTGCTGCCCACTCCTACGGAGGGTGTCATCGACATCGGCGCCGGAGGGACGATCATGCGCCGGGCGCCGAGGCTCGCGGCGGAACTGGGGCTGAAGAAGCTCTGGATCAAGTCGGATGCCGGCAATCCGACGCACTCCTTCAAGGACCGGGTGGTTTCGGTCGCGCTGAGCGTCGCACGCTTTTTCGGCTACGAGGTCGTGGCCTGCGCCTCGACCGGCAATCTCGCGAACGCGGTCGCGGCTCACGCGGCCGCGTCCGGCATGCGCAGCGTGGTGTTCATTCCCTCGAACTTGGAGTCTGGCAAGGTGGCGGGCACCGTGATTTTCGGTGGCGACGTCGTTCCCGTGGACGGAAGCTACGACGACGTCAACCGGTTGTGTGCCGAACTGTCGGGCAGCCGTCCCTGGGCCTTCGTGAACGTGAACGTGCGGCCTTACTACGCCGAGGGCTCCAAGACGCTCGCCTTCGAGGTCGCCGAGAAGCTCGGCTGGCGCGCCCCCGATGCGGTGGTCGTGCCGATCGCATCGGGTTCCCTGCTGACCAAAGTGGGCAAGGGCATGCGTGAGCTGCACCGCGTAGGTTTGGCTCCCGAACCTGAGATGCAGATCCACGGCGCCCAAGCCGAGGGCTGTTCGCCGGTGGCCACCGCATTCGCCGCCGGCGTCGACGACGTCCGTCCCGTAAAGCCGGACACGGTCGCCAAGTCGCTTGCCATCGGCAACCCGGCGGACGGCTACTATGCGCTCGGCGAGGTCCGCACCTCGGGGGGCACGATCGAGAGCGTCCCCGAGGCCTCGGTGTCCGAGGGCATGCGGTTGCTCGCCCGTACGGAGGGCGTCTTCACCGAGACCGCCGGGGGAGTAACCATCGCGGCCCTCGAACAAGCGGTCCGCAGCGGGGCCATTTCCTCCGATCAGGAAACCGTCGTCCTGATCACCGGCATCGGACTCAAAACCCTCGAGGCGTTGGGCGCTTCGAAGACGACCAGGACCATCCGGCCGCGCGTGGAGGATGTCGATGCGGCCCTCGAACCGAGAGGAGAAGCGGTATGAGCGTCACCGTGAAGGTCCCCACCCAGCTTCGAACCCTGACGGATGGAGCGAGCGAGGTCTCGGGGGCGGGTCCCGACGTCGGTTCGCTCATAAAGGACCTGGATTCTCGCCACCCCGGTCTCGGCGAGCGCCTGCTCGACGACTCGGGCCAGCTTCGTCGTTTCGTCAACGTCTACGTCGACGACGAGGACGTGCGCTTCCTCGACGGGCTCGGGACCTCGCTGCCCGAGGACGCTCAGGTCTCCATCATTCCGGCGGTCGCCGGGGGTTAGCCCCTTCCCGGCCTTCTGGACAACCCAGGTCGTCTGACGACGCGCAGCGTTCGGTTCCCCCAGTTCACGAAGACGCGGTCCTCGTCATTTTGTGATTTCTTCGAGATCGTCGATGATGCGCAACAGCGTGGCCATGAAGGCTGCGAGTTCTTCGTCGCCGAGATCCCGGGTCGCGTCGGCGTTCACGCTGAGTGCGGCGGCGATGAGGTCGTCTTCCAACCGACGCGCTCGCGCCGTCAACATCACCGCTGCGCGGCGCCCATCGGCCGGGTCCGGGACGCGTCGAACCAGGCCGTCCCGCTCCATTCGCCGCAGCGTATTCGCCATGGTCGGCTGTTCGATCCGAATTCGCTCGCACAGCTCCCCCTGACTCAGTCCGTCCTGTTCGAACAACGCCAGCAGTTGCGCGAACTGACCCGGCACGACACCCAGCGGCGCGATGCGGCTGCGCAGGGCTTGGCCCATCAGACGCGCGAGATGGTTGACCTGGTAGCCGAGCGAGGATCGGCGGGGCAGAGAGGCACCGGGCGCGGTGCTCATGCGCGCGCCCGGCGCATGAATCTGCGGACCCGCGGCCCCTGCCACATGGCGACGCCGGAAAAGACCACGAGCGGCAGGAGCCACCGGACCCCCGAGGTGAGGGCCGACTGTGGAGGTGGGGTCGCGTAGACGTAGGCCACGAGAACGACGCCGGTGACCAGGTGCACGATCCGCTCGAGGATGCGCGCCCGCCGGGGGCTGATGGGGCTTTGTCTGCGTCTGGCGGTCACGGGCCGCCCTCCCTTAGATAGCTTGCTATTGGACTTTACGCTAT
>JBOGWW010000352.1:0-7584 GCA_050693655.1 Actinomycetota bacterium
CCACTACACGGAGAACCTGCCGCGGGTCGCCTACGAGTCCAAGCTGTACGACTTCCCCGGTTACCCGGACCAGGTGCCGGAGCTGGACGGCTGGCTCGACGAGGATCCGTTCACGATCGAGGGTGACGACCCAACCAAACTCCAACCCCTGAAGTCCGCCGTGGACTGGTCGACGAACCTGGGCTACCCGGGACCGGCCAGCCCGGCCATCGGCGAGATCAACGGCACCTTCATCCTGCCCAACATGCTCGCGCGTGTCGCGCGGGGTAACCAGGAAGCAGAGCAGTCGGTCACCCAGGCGCACCACGAGTGCGAGGAGATCTTCGAGAAGTGGCGGAACGAGGGCCTGGTCGGTGGAGGCTGATCGACCGGGGGACCCCGAGCGGAGCGCCGCCGGCGAGAGGGTTCGAATGGCGCACGTAGTTGAGCTGCGGGGACTCAAGAAGCACTTCGAGAGAGGCGATGTCCGCGCCGTCGACGGAGTGGACATCGCGACCCGCGAGGGCGAGTACCTCGTGTTGCTCGGACCCTCCGGCTGCGGCAAGACGACCTTGCTGCGCATGATCGCGGGACTCGAGGAGCCCACAGAGGGCGAGATCCTCATTGGTGGGAACGTCGTTAACGGCCTCCCCCCGCGGGCCCGTGGCATCGCGATGGTGTTCCAGAGCTACGCGCTCTACCCCCACAAGACGGTGTTGGACAACATCACCTTCCCGCTAAAAGCAACCATGACCGACCGCGACGCCCGGCGCGAGAAGGCGAATTGGGCTGCGGATCTCCTGGGCATCGGCGCGTTGCTCGGCCGCAAGCCACGGCACCTGTCGGGTGGTGAGCGGCAACGCGTGGCGCTCGCCCGCGCGCTGGTTCGGGACCCGAGCGTGTTCCTCCTCGACGAGCCGCTCAGCAACCTGGACGCGAAGCTGCGCACCTCCGCCCGTGACGAGCTAAAGCAGTTCCAGGAGCGTCTCGGCACGACGACGATCTACGTGACGCACGACCAGGTCGAGGCGATGGGGTTGGGCGACCGCATCGCTGTCATTCTCAACGGTAAGGTCCGCCAGATCGGTCCTCCCCAAGAGGTGTACTCCCATCCGGCGGACACCTTCGTTGCGACCTTCATAGGGTCGCCGCCCATGAACCTCGTCGACCGCGGCGACCATCTCCTCGGCTTCCGGCCGGAGAACTGCCTGCCCCTGGAGGCGATGAGCAGCAACGGCGACAACTTGCTCGAGGTCGATGTGCACGTTCATCGCATCGAATACCTCTCGGGCGACCGGCACGTCTACGCGACCACCTCGGGTCTGGGGCCCGACGATGCCCACATCATCGTTCGCATCCCCGCAACGGTGAACGTCCCAGTGGCCGAGGACCGCGCCCAACGTTTCGCCGTGCACGAGAAGGATCTGCGCTTCTTCGACGGCGACTCCGGGGTGCTCACCGAGCCGCGGCCGGTCCGCACGTGACGCCTGCTCACCGCGCGGACGGGGTTGGGACGGTGGCCCCCGGGACGGTGACCCGGGACCGGGAGTCGACCCCCCGGCCGCAGCTGCCAAGGCGGAAGCTCGCCGACCACGAGGGTGTTCTGGCAAAGCTCTTCTTGCTGCCGACCGTCGCATACATCATCGGTCTCGTCGCGTTCCCCTTCGTCCTCGCCATCGTGTTCAGCTTCAGCGACGTTACGACCGGGAACCCAAGCCTCGACTTCGTGGGGCTCCGCCAGTGGCGCACGATCCTTGACTCGCGGGTGTTCTGGACCGCCTTCAGGAACACGATCACGTTCACCGTGATCTCGATGGCGCTGATCATCTTGATCGCACACGTCCTCGCGACGGTTCTCGTAAAGGACTTCAAGGGGAAGTGGATCGTTCGTTTTTGCGTACTGTTGCCCTGGACGACACCGGTGGCGCTTGCGGCCGTGTCATGGTTGTGGCTGCTCAACTCCATCTTCAGCCCCATCGACTGGGTGCTGCGCTGGTTCGGGCTGATCGAGGCCAACATGTACTACCTGGGGCGACCCGTCCTTGCGATGGGATCGGTCATCGCCGTGCACACTTGGCGCATCGTCCCGGTCGCGACCGTCATCATCATGGCCGGGCACATGGCGATCCCGGGTGAGATCAACGACGCCGCGGAGATCGACGGCGCCGGATTCTGGCGGAAGTTGAGGGAGATCACCATCCCGCTCACGCTTCCGATTTCCGCGGTGGCGGTGCTCTTCGGAGCCATCCTCACCTTCGCGGACATGACCGTCGTTTTCATTCTGACCCGGGGCGGCCCGACCCAGGCGACCCAGGTGTTGTCGAGCTGGGCGTTCTTCAAGGGGATCGAGGGCGGCGACCTCGCCCAGGGCGCCGCGGTGGCGCTCTTCCTGTTCCCGCTGCTCCTGGCGGCGGCGATCGCGATCCTCCGAGCCGTCCGGCGTTCGGAGGTGATATAGCCGGTGGCAGCTCGCACGCACGGCGGCGCCGAGAAGTTCACGGGTGGCCGCATCGACGTCACGAACAAGGCCGAGGTCGATCGAATGCGCCGGCAGCGCCGGCGGCGCTCCACCGGCGGGCGCATGGCGCTCTACACCATCGCCATCATCGCGGCGCTGATTGCGGCGGGCCCGTTCATTTGGAGCGCGATCACCTCGTTCAAGGTGGACCCGGACCTCTATACGAAGGCCAACAACCCGTTCATCTACAACCTGCCTCCGACACTCGAGCACTGGAGGTTCCTGCTCTCCGACACACAGTTCCTGACGTTTGCGTGGAACACGCTGTGGGTTGGGTTCCTCGTGGTTTCGATCACGCTGTTCGTCGGGCTTCCCGCGGCATACGCGCTCGCGCGCCTCGATATGAAGTGGAGCGGCCCGCTTGGGATCGCGATCTTCTTCGTGTACCTCATCCCGCCGACCCTGCTGTTCATCCCGATGACCCGGGTCGTGGGGAATTTCGGGCTGCTGAACAACTCGTGGTCCCAGGTGCTCGTCTACCCGACGATTACCATCCCCGTCTCGGTATGGTTGCTCACCGGGTTCCTGAAGGGCATTCCCAAGGACGTCGAGGAACAGGCTCTGGTCGACGGCTACAGCCGTCTTAGCGCCTTCGTCCGCGTCGTCATTCCGCTCGCCTTCCCCGGGATCGTCGCCGTCATCGTCTTCGCGTTCACCCTGACGGCCCACGAGTTCATCTACGCGCTCGCGTTCCTTTCCTCGACCCCCGAGAAGACCATCAGCATCGGCGTTCCGACCGAGTTGATCCGCGGCGATGTCTTCTTCTGGCAGTCGCTACAGGCTGCGGTCGTGTTCGTCGCGCTACCGATCGCGCTCGTTTTCAACCTTCTTCTCGGACGTTTCATCGCCGGGTTCACCATGGGCGCGGTGAAGGGCTAGTGACCCTAAGGCTTCCCTCAGCTTTCCGTGGGTCGGCGCGCGCTTGCGCCGCTCGATTGGCGAGCGCGCCTGTGGCACGTCAGGGCGGAACCCGCTCGACGTCGGGACGCCGGGGCCTGAGCGCGAGCAGGACCTCGACCGGGGTGCTGCGGGTCCAGCGGCGGATCTGAAGGAGGTCCTTGCCGTCGTAGAACACGCCGCTCAGGAACGCGTCGGCTGCGATCCTTCTGGCGACCTCGGGTGGGATCGGCCCGACCCCGGGGAACTTGCATACCTCGCCGTCGCCAACGTCCTTCCACCCCCCGGGTGCAGACGTCGTGACTGACTAGGACGACGAGCTCGGGGCGCCGGGGGCGCCCCCTGGCCTCGGCGCCGGAGAGCATGCCGGCATAGGCGTCGGCGAGGTGACGCTCGAAGGGCTCGGGCTTGCCGTTCTTCTTGGCCTGGCGCAAGAGGCGGCGGCCTCGGCCTCGGCCCGGTTGATGATCGGGGTGCCGACCTGGGGCTCCAGGGCGAGGTGGAGGTGGACCATGCCGAGCTCGTCGTTGTAGGTGCGCGCGCGGCGGGCGGCGTGCTGGCGGGAGCCGAGGTCTCTGTGCTGCTCGGCCTCTAAGACGATCTTTCGTGCCCGGTCCTTCAGCGGCGGACGTTTCGCGTCTCCTTCGACCAACTGGTCCCGGTTTCACCAGGGCATCTTTGCCTGAGGCGCGAAGAACCAACCACGGAAACCGGAGGAGGTTCCCCAAATCGTGGACGATTGAAATAGCCAATCGCAGCCTCGAATTCCCCTTTGGTACGCGGCGGGAACCTCACCCAATGACAGTCATGTATTGCTTGCTCAACTTGCTCACGCCGGAAGTACTCCTGCGGCCAATTGGTCGGAACGCGGCCCAGCGCGTAGCCACTTTCGACCGGCGTCTAACCACTGGTTGAGTAGGAGGCCCGCCCTGGAGAGCTCGTGCTGCATTACATCGTCGTCGAGCAGGACGGCCTCAAAGGCCTGAGTCCAGATCCGGGATCCCACCGTGTATTCCATAACTGCCTGAAGGTGAGTCCCATCGATGCGCACGTCTCGCGGCGTACTAACCACGCTTCCGAGCAGGGAAGGGACGCCCTCGCGGTCACGCCAGTTGAGATCCGGCGCATACCTTTCGATGATGACTGCGCCCTGTGGTTCAACATGATGGCGGCAGGTCGCCAAGTAGGCCAGCCGGCGCATGTCGTCGGGATCATTAACGAGGTGGCTTCCAAGAACGACGGCCGCAAATCGCCTGTTCAAGCGGATGGTTTCGATGTCCGCATGGATCCTCTCGGCTCCCTGAACGGAGGCCAGCATCTCTTCCGATTGGTCCACCGCCGTGACCTGGTGACCCAACTCGATCAATGGGTGCGTGACGCGGCCGGCCCCACACCCCAGCTCCAGAATGTCGCTGCCTTCCGGGATCGCCGCGTGGATGATTTCTGCTTCGTCTGCTACGGGCAGCCGCCGGTAGAGATCCACTGGGCTGCCATCGAGCGCGACCGGCCCGGGATTCGTATCTTTCGCGATTACTTGCGGCCCGCGTTGGGACGCTTGCCGTGGTTGGCCTTGTTCTTGCGGCGAGAGCGCCGCTTCCGGCCCTTCTTTGCCATGTTCGTCCTCCCTCGAGGATCGGGGCGCGCCTGGGTTGTTCACAGCTGCTCCGTGGTAATCTCGGAAACCTGCTGTGAGCAGCAGTTTTTCGGAATCCGGACAGTGTAGCAAGCCCCCAGACGGAGACGGCCGAGGGCGTCCGGAGGCCACAGGAGCGTTGTCGTACGGCAAGCCCCTCACCGAGGGGCTTGTTTTGTGGGTTTCACGAGCAGGAGGTGGCATGGACGTTCTCGAGGAGGTCTCCGACCTCGCCGAGGCGGTAGTCCGGCGCCGCTCCCTGCGTCTGTGGGACGTCGAGATGGGCGGTTCGCAGGGCCGGAGGGTCGTGCGGGTGTTCGTCGACGGCGACGAGGGCGTCGATCTGGACACCGTGGCCGAGGTCTCGGAGGAGATCTCGCGCGGCCTGGACCTGAGGGATCCGATCGAGGGCCGGTACACGCTCGAGGTCAGCTCCCCTGGACTAGAGCGCTCGTTGAAACGGCCCGAGCACTACGCCCGCTCAGTGGGCCGGCAAGTGGTGGTCAAGACCAAGAAAAAGGTGGTGGGGGACAGCCACCGAGTGGACGGCACCATCCTCGAGGCATCGGACGAGACCGTCAAGCTGAAAACGGATCAACAAGAAGTCGACCTGCCCTACGACGAGGTCAAGTCGGCCCGAACGGTTTTCGAATGGAAATAGGAACGGAGGCACCAAATGCAGATCCCTCTTGATTCGCTGCGCGAGGTCGAGCGCGAGCGTGGGATCGCGTTCGACACGCTGCTCGAGGCCATCGAGAAGGCGCTGGCTTCGGCGTACCTCCGCATGGTCGGGGCCGACGAGACGCGCGGGGCCCGTGCCGTAATCGATCGAGAGGACGGCAACGTGACCGTCTACGCGCAAGAGGTCGAGATCGATCCGGAAACGGAGGAGATCGAGATCCTCAAGGAGTGGGAGGACACGCCGGCCGACTTCGGCAGGATCGCAGCGCAGACGGCCAAACAGGTGATCCTGCAACGTCTGCGCGAGGCCGAACGGGACATCACCTTCGGTGAGTACTCGGGGCGCGAGGGCGACATCGTCACGGGCATCGTGCAGCAGCAGGACAATCGCTACACGATCCTCGACCTGGGCAAGGCCGAGGCTCTCATGCCTCCTCAAGAGCAGATACCGCACGAGCGCTACGAGCACGGCGCGCGCCTCAAGGCCTACATCGTCGAAGTTCGCAAGAGCGCACGCGGCCCCCAGATCATCGTGAGCCGCACGCACCCGAACCTCATCCGGCGCCTGTTCGAACTCGAGGTACCCGAGATCCTGGATGGGGTCGTCGAGATCAAAGCGGTGGCGCGCGAGCCGGGGCACAGGAGCAAGATCGCCGTCGTGTCCAACGATCGCAACGTCGATCCGGTCGGTGCGTGCGTGGGTTCCAAGGGCTCGCGCGTGCGCATGGTCATGAACGAGCTGCGCGGCGAGAAGATCGACATCATCAAGTGGACCGATAACATCGAAGACTTCGTTGCCAACGCGCTGTCCCCGGCCAAGGTGACCGAGGTCCGAATCCAGGATGACGGGCAAACCGCCCTCGTCATCGTGCCCGACTACCAGCTCAGCCTGGCGATCGGCAAGGAGGGCCAGAACGCCCGCCTCGCCGCGCGCCTGACGGGGCTCAGGGTCGACATCAAATCCGAGACCCAGATGCGTGAGGAAGAGCAGCGGGCCGCCACCGCAGCGGCGGAGGAAGCCGCGGCGGCCGCGGAGACCGAGGCGTCACAGAACAACGAGGAAGCCTCCGGCGAGGTGGTTCAGCCGGCCGGGGGTCCCCGGACCGATAAGGGTGAGGAGACCGCAGGCGGCTAGAATCTCTCCCGTCAGGACCTGCGTTGCGTGCCGTACCCGGCGGCCCAAGGACGAGCTGATCCGGGTCACGGTGGCTCCCGACGGTGCGATTGTTGCCGAGGGAGCGCGGGCCCGGGCCCCCGGCCGAGGCGCATATGTTTGCAATGCCCCGGCCTGCATGAACCGGGCGATCGAGTCCGGAGCGCTCGGCAGGGCCTTGAAACGTAAGGATCTCGATCGCTCGAAGCTGCGGAGCGAGTTCCGGAGGCTCGTCGATGTACAGGAAGTAAACGACTGAACACAAAGGAAGGAAGCGGTATGGCGAAGCCCAGAGTTCATGAGGTGGCCAAGGAACTTGGGCTGACCAGCAAGGAGGTGCTGGCGCATCTCGAGAAGATAGGTCAGCCGGTGAAGAGTCACTCCTCGAGCATCGAGGAACCGTTGGCCGACCGCGTCCGCTCCGAGCTCGGCAACGGTTCCAAGACCGGTGCGAAGGCGACGGAACCCTCGAAGGCCGCGTCCAAGTCCACGAAGAAGACTCCCGCCAAGAAGTCCGTATCCGAGCCCCCGGCCGAGAAACCGGCGGCCAAGGCCCCCGCTCCGAAGGCCGAACCGGCTCCGAAGACCCCCGCGGCGGAGACCAAGGCACCCCCCAAGAAGGCGACCGAGGCGCCGGCCACGAAGCCAGCCGCCAAGCCGGCCCCCGAGAAGACCGCGGCTCCCGAACCGGCCGCGGCGCCCGAACCCTCCGCGCCCCAGCCG
>JBOGWW010000353.1:0-7322 GCA_050693655.1 Actinomycetota bacterium
TGGAGACCTCGTCGAGGGCCTTGGCGGCGGCCGCGGCATCGCCGCTCACGTAGGCGATGGCAGTCGGGCCGATGAGGAGACCCACGAGGTCGTCCATACCGAGGTCCCTCACCGCAATGCGAGCGAGCGTGTTCTTCGACACCTTGTACTCGGTGTCGGGATCCGCTTCCCGCAGAGCGTTTCGTACCTCGGCCATCTGACCGACGCTCAACCCTCGGTACTCGGTGAGCAACGCAGCCCCACTGTTGCTGAGCCGCTCCGAGATCTCCTTGACCGCAGCGGTCTTATCCGGTCTGGCCATAGGCGCCTCTCCCTCTCATCTCCAACAAACAAAAAGCGGTCGCCAGACGGCGACCGCGCACGAGAGAGTGCGGTACGGCTCCCGGAGGATCCGCGACGCTCGCCT
Source organism: Actinomycetota bacterium (assembly GCA_050693655.1). Taxonomy (GTDB): domain Bacteria; phylum Actinomycetota; class CADDZG01; order CADDZG01; family WHSQ01; genus WHSV01. The sequence continues at coordinate 407 of JBOGWW010000353.1, forward strand.
GCGCAGGCTGTGAGATTAAGGGCAAACCCGCCTGCGGTCTGGGGCTGCTTGAAGTAGGAGGATAGCGCATCGCCCACCTGAGGGGGACACAAGAGGGAGGTCACCGTGGAGTTCGCCGAGGTCGTTCGCAGGCGCAAGATGATCCGCAATTACCTCGACCGGCCGGTCGATCCGAGCTCGCTCGAGCGCATCCTGGACGCCGCCCGGCGGGCCCCCAGCGCGGGGCACAGCCAGGGCCAGTACCTGCTGGTCGTCACCGAGCCGGCGACCCGCAATGCGATTGCCGAGCTGGGCGACGAGGCTCACTACGTCGCCTCGGGACTGCAGCCCTGGATGTCGACCGCGCCGGTTCATATCGTGATCTGCCTGCGCGAGGACGATTACCACGACCGCTACCGGGAGCCCGACAAGCTCAACGACGACGGGACCGAGATCGAGTGGCCCGTTCCCTACTGGTGGGTCGACGCGGGGGCGACCATGATGCTGGTTCTTCTGGCCGCGGCAAACGAGGGACTCGGCGCGGGCTTCTTCGGCTCACACCGGCTCGACGGCCTGAAGGAGCTGCTCGCCATCCCCGACGACGTCCTGCCGGTCGGCATAATCACGATCGGGCACGCGGCCTCGGCCGCCACAACGGGTTCGGCCCGGCGAGGGCGCAAGGCTCCCGCAGAGGTCGTGCATCGAGAGCGATGGTGACCGGTCTCAGTTGTCGAAGGGATCGCTGCCCGAGGGTCCTCCGCCGGGAAAAGGCCCGCCTCCGGGATCCTGCTGGCTGAAGTAGCGCTGAAACTCGTCCGCGAGCTCGTCACCCGAGGGGATGTTCTCTTCCTCCGAAACCGCCTCGAGCCGCGCCACGTACTCCTTGGCGTCGGGACGGCCTTCGACGATCTCGTCCAGCTGCGCGCGCTCGGTCAAGGCCTGCTGGCGAAGCTCGTCGAGCGACACCTCGGCCCCCAGTTGCGATGCGACCCGGCCCACCAGAGTCAGGATGCCGTCGTGATAAGGCCCCGCGACGTAATGGGGCACCTGCGCGAAGAATCCGACCGTGTCTATGCCCGCCTTCCCCAGCTCCCTGTCGACGATGCTGATCGCTGCACTCGGCACCCGCATGGTCGGAGGGAGCTGGCTCATGTCGGAGATGAGTCCCTCGCGCGAGGCCGTGGTCAGCATCGGAGTGGCCCGGGTATGAGGCACCGCGGCCGGCACCGACCCGAGCGTCACGTGCAGACCCACGTTGAACTCCTGCGCGAGTTGAACGACCGATGAAGAGAACGCCCGCCAGCGCATGTCGGGCTCCGTTCCGGTCATAACGATGAGCTCGCGGCCCCCGAGTGCCGCTTCTCGGATGGTGATCTCGGGCCAGGTCACCCCGGCCATAGCTCCATCGACGATGTCCAGGATGGGCCGGTTAGAGCGGTAGTCGAACAGCTCGTCGCCGTCGAAGTAGGCGACCACTGCCCCACTGCCCGCGATGTGCTTCGCCGCGTCGGTGGCGACGGAGGCCGCGTCCACCCATCCCAGGAGTGCGGAGATCATCACCGGGCGTTCGGCCTCGACCGCCCGCGTCACCGTGTAGAGAGCCATCTCCCGACCCTATAGGTCAGACGTCGAAGCTACCGCCGGCGCGCCAGTAGATACCGGCCTCCCGTTCCATGAAACCCTCGTCGACCAGATAGCGACGGAGCCCGGCCACGTCATCGTGATAGCGACCGAGAATCTCGTTGACGTCCTTCTCGGGATAGCGACGGCCCGGCTCGAAGTTCTGTGCGAGGTAGTCGAGCACGACCGCTCGCTTGGTGAGTTGGACCGGAATTGCGGTAAGGCGTCCCCCTCTCATGAATCGAGCGAGCACCGCGGCACCGGGAATTTCGCTGGCGCCGGCGCCCTCTGCGTCGCGCTTCTCGCCGATGCTGCGCGCCAAGGTCAGCAACTCTTCGGTCAGAAGACGCACGACGCCGTTCGACTCCCGCACCACGAGATCACCGGCCACCAAGCGGGCGAGCGCCTTCTCGACGCTGCGGGCATCGAGGGCGGTCATGGTGCGGATGTCGGCGGCGGTGCTGGCTCCGAGAGCAAGCGCACTGAAGACTCTCAGCCGGTTCGGATCAGCGATGAGGCCGAGCAAGCGCTCGGCCTCGTGGGACTGCCAGTGGTTGTCCGCTTCTTCTGTCACGTTGCTCTCCCAACGTGGACGGGCTCTTGCGGAACGCCCGCGCGGATCGCTAGCCTTCGACTTCCTCCAGGTGCTGCTCCTCGAGGTCCTTGTAACGCGTCGGGTCGATGCGCACGCCCGGAGACATCGTCGTCGAGACGGTGATGCTCTTCAGGTAACGTCCCTTGGCGGCCGCGGGCTTGGCTCGCACGATCTCGTCCATCACGGTTGCGTAGTTCACCGCAAGGTCACCCTCGTCGAAGCTCTTCTTTCCAATGATGAGGTGCAGGTTGCCGTGCCGGTCGGTGCGGTATTCGACGAGACCACCCTTGAGATCACCAACCACCTTGGCAACGTCCGGCGTAACGGTGCCCGACTTCGGGTTCGGCATGAGGCCGCGGGGGCCCAGGACGCGACCGAGTTTTCCGACCACCGGCATCATGTCCGGCGTGGCGACGGCCGCGTCGAACTCGAGCCAGCCGCCCTGGATCCGCTCGGCGAGATCGTCATCACCCACCACGTCGGCCCCCGCCTCCTCGGCCGCGGTCGCCTGCGCTCCTTTGGCGAACACCGCGACGCGTACGGACTTGCCGGTTCCCTTGGGCAGGGATACCGCTCCCCGAACCATCTGGTCGGCCTTGCGGGGGTCGACTCCCAGCCGAAGGTTCAGTTCGACGGTCTCGTCGAACTTCGCGGAGGGAAGGGACTTCAGGACCTTGAGGGCGTCGCCCGCGGAGTGTAGCCGCTCGCGATCGACCTTGGTCAGTGATTCCTTCAGACGCTTGCCGGTCTTCGGCATTTCTTCGTTGCCTCCTCGTGGTCAACGACGGGATCCAGCCCATCTCCCACTAACTGGGACCTATTCTGTTCCCCTGCCGCTTCGTCGCCAAAGGCGACTCCGCTCACGCCGCCGCGGTCGCGGCGCCGTCGGGTACTCCTCGCGATCGTCGAGACGATCGCTTCTTTACCTCCTCGTGGTCAACGACGGGAATCGAGCCCGTCTCCCACTCACTAGAAGCCGTTTACCTGACGGTGATGCCCATCGAGCGGGCGGTGCCCTCGACTATCTTCATGGCCGCCTCGACGTCGTTGGCGTTGAGGTCGGGCATCTTCGTCTCGGCTATCTCCCGCACCTGGTCTCTCGTGACGATGCCGACCTTCTGGCGGTTGGGCTCGCTCGAGCCCTTCTCGACGCGCGCCTTCTGGCGGAGCAGGACGGCCGCCGGCGGCGTCTTGGTCACGAACGAGAAAGAGCGATCCTCGTAGACGGTGATCTCGACCGGGACGATGGTTCCCGTCTGCTGCTGAGTGGCCGCGTTGTACTGCTTGCAGAAGTCCATGATGTTGATCCCCGCCTGGCCGAGGGCCGGGCCCACGGGAGGCGCCGGGGTCGCCTGCCCCGCGGGGATCTGCAGCTTAAGCACCTGGGTCACCTTCTTGCGGCGCTCTGCCATACCGTTCGTTCCTTTCTTGTCCCTGTTAGAGCTTCGCTACCTGGTCGAAGCCCAGCTCGACCGGAGTCTCTCGGCCGAAGATGTTGACCAGGACCTTGAGCTTCGACTGGTCGAGGTTGATCTCGCTGATGGTTCCCGTGAAGTTGGCGAACGGGCCCGAGATGACCCGCACGCTCTCCTGCTCTTCGAACTCGAGCCGGGGCTTGAGCTTCTTCTTGTCTTCCAGCTTGACCTGCAGGATCTTGTCGATCTCGCGGTCCGACAGCGGGGTCGGCTTGGCCCCCGAGCCGACGAACCCGGTCACGCCGGGCGTGTTGCGGACGACGTACCAGGAGTCGTCGTCCAGATACATGCGCACGAGCAGATAGCCCGGGAACACCTTCTTCTGAACGACCTGCTTGCGACCCTGCTTGATCTCCATGACGTCTTCCATCGGGATGACGACCTCGAAGATCTTGTCGTCCACGTTCATCGACTGGATACGAGACATGAGGTTGGTCTTCACCCGGTTCTCGTATCCGGCGTAGGTGTGGATGACGAGCCAGTCACCCGGACGCTCGGTCGGGGGCACGAAGGTCGTCTCGTAGTCATCGATCTCGTCTTCGGGCTCCGCCGCGCCCTCCTCGGCCGGAGTCGCCTCGCCCTCGGCCTCTTCCGTCTCGGCGGCGGTCTCCGCGGCCTCGGGGGCTTCCTCGACCTGGGTCTCCGCGACCTCGGGGGTCTCTGCCCCTGCGGCCTCGGGAGCTGCGGACTCGGCCTCGGCCGAAGCGTCATCCGCGCTCGGTGACTCTCCCGTGGGCGCCTCCTCGACGGGCGTCTTTTCGGAGGAGGCCTGCTCGGTCGTCTCGCCAGCCTGCTGTGCGGCGTCGAGCTCCTGGTCGTCGGTGTGGGTTTCCTGCATCAAAGGTCAACTCCAAACAGCGCCAGCACGCCTTTCGTGAACACGAAATCCATGCCGGCGATAACGATGGCGAGCGCGATGGCGGAGACCAGCACCACGGTCGAGTACGAGACGACCTCGCTTCGTGTCGGCCAGTTGACCTTCTGGAGCTCGGCCACGACCTCCTTGACGAACTGGCGTGGTCTGGTGCGCTGACGTTTCTGCTGCGCGGCGACGGGCCGCGGGCTGGGAGCCCGCTTCTTACCCTCCTGCTTCTTCATCTCACGCTTGTACTGCCTGTTCACGACGGCCCTTTCTTCGCACCACAGCGGTCGCTCCAGCCCCTCGTTGCTGCCGAAGCGCGCTTTAGAAGGGGTCCGGTAGGGGGAATGAAGCGAGTTCTAAGATTAGCACGCCGTTGGCCTGCGCCGATAGGACGGTCCCGCGTGTTCGTCCGGCGCTGCCGCTCCGGGGCCGGGCCCCTCTGGGACCCCCACATCGCTACGCTGCGCCTCGCTCGTTTCTTCGGGCTCGCGGCGCCTTCGGCGGCGCATCGCTTCAGAGGGTCCCCGCCGGGCCCGACGCCCTCCGCTCTCGCGCCTACTTGGCGGTTGCCCTCCGGTCGGTCCAACGACTGTGCCAATCTTCGTCGAAGAATAGAGGGGGACCGCCCGCCGCAGCGGAAGGGCCGGTCGCGCTAGTGCGCTCCGCGGCGCAGTGCGGCAACGGTCTCTTCGTGCACCTCGCCGTCTCGAATGGCGAGAACCCGATCGACGTATTTCAGGACCTCCTCGTTGTGGGTCGCGATGAGGGAGGTCGTTCCCCCTTCGCCCGCGGACCGCAGCGCCCGGAAGACTCCGTGCGCCCACATGGCGTCCTGGTGCCCGGTGGGCTCGTCGGCGAGCAGCAGCGCAGGGGAGCCCACGAGAGCTCGGGCCAGCCCGGTCCGCTGCTGCTCGCCCAAAGAGATCTCCGGCGGAATCCGATCCGACAGTTGCGTTAGTCCGAACTGATCCATCAGCTCGTGCGGCCGATTGGACGACGGATTTCCACCGAGCCTGAGTGGCAGGCCGATGTTCTCCGCGACGCTCAACTCCTCGACGAGCCCCACGCGCTGAGGCAGGATCGCCAGCTCGTCCCACGGGCGATCCGCAGCAGGCACGTGCTCGCCCTCCCAATCAATCGAGCCCTCGTCCGCGTCCTCCCATCCGACGACGAGATTCAGCAACGTGGTCTTGCCTGAGCCCGAGGGGCCGACGAGTCCCACGAGCTCGCCGCGATGGAGATCGAAGGTAACTCCGACGAGCGCATGTACCTCCTCCGGCCCCCGCCGGTAGCTCTTGACCAGGTTGCGCGCTGAGAGCAGCGGTGCTTGGTTCACGGCGGAGTCAACCTCACTTCGCCATCCTCCTGACTCATGACGGCGCGGCGATCGGGGAACAGCCTCAGCATCTCGGGAGGAAGCTGGATGCGACCGGCGGCGTCGATGACGGAGAGGTTTCGCTTCTCCTTCGTCTCGGCCTCCACCGCTCCGTGACGGAGGTAGATCGTCCGATCGGCCTGCTCGATCACGGCGGGATCGTGGGTCGACACCACGACACCGATTCCCCGGTGGGCGAGATCGTGCACCGTTTCGAGCAAGTCGTGGCTCGAGGCGCTGTCGAGTTCGGCCGTCGGCTCATCCGCTACGACGAGGACGGGTTTCCCCACGACCGCCTGAGCGAACGCCAGCCTCTGCTGCTCGCCCCCCGAGAGTTCGTGCGGCCGGTGATGATCTCGCTTCGCGATGCCGAGTTGTTCGAGCAACTCGTCAACCTCGCTCGTCTCGCCCACGCCTCTGATGCGAGCGCTGTGCTCGAGGTGCTCGCGCGCGGTCAAAAAGGAGATGAGGTTGTCAGACGGCCGCTGAAACACATAGCCCACGTTGTCTCGACGGAAGCGATGAAGACGCGCACCCTTGAGTGCACTGACGTCAGTGTCCCCGATCACGACGCTACCGGCGGTGGGTTTGTCGAGACCACAGAGGATTCGCATGAGCGAAGACTTTCCGCTGCCCGAGGGTCCCACCAGCGCGGTCACCTGACCGGCGGAGAAGAGTGCATCGATCCCCTTGAGCGCGTGAACCTCTCCGGTCGGAGTCCAGTAGATCTTGACGACTCCGAGTGCGCTCGCAGCAACCCCGACGGTGGCTCCCTCATGCGGCATATCGCAATACCTCCCCAACCTTCGCGGTGTCCGCTCTGCGTTGGACGCGCCATGCGCCCACGAGGGCAGCAATTGCGATCACTGGTACCAACACGGTGAGCAACTCCGAGGGTACGGCGAACAGCGGGTCCGGGGGTACGCCTGGGAGGGGATCGAGTCGTGAGTGGATCAGCCACGCCGATACAAGCGCAAGGATCGAGCCGATGGCGAGGGAGAGGGTGAGCA
>JBOGWW010000354.1:0-8511 GCA_050693655.1 Actinomycetota bacterium
CCGGGACGCGGCCGCTCGACGGGCAGCGAACCCCGACGCGTAGGTGCCCAGCAGCCTGGTGAAGGTTGCGTGATCGCTGACCTCGGAGAGGGCCTCGATCATCGCCGGGTCATCCGCAGCGGCCTCCACGTCGACGTAGAAGACGTACTCCCAGGGACGGCCGGCACGGGGTCGTGACTCGAGCTTCGTCAGGTTGAGATGGCGCTCGGCGAAAGCCCCTATGCATCGATAGAGGGAGCCGGCGACATGCCCTACTCCGAAGACGAGCGATGACTTGGTGGGCGAGCGGAGAGGCCGGGGATCGCGGGACAGGCCTCCGAAGCGGGTGTAGTTGTCGGGATAGGTCTGTATGTGCTCCGCGAGTACCTCGAGACCGTAGAGCTCGGCCGCCCGTTTCGATGCGATGGCTCCCGTTCGCTCGAGCTTGTCGTCGACGATCCTCTTCGCCGCCCCCGCGGTGTCGTACTCGGCCCGCACCGCGACCTCGAGCGAATTGAGGAACTCCTCCGACTGCGCGATCGCCTGGGGGTGCGAGATGACCTCGACGAGGTCGTCTAGGTGGCTTCCCGGCAATGCCATCAGACAGTGGTTCACCCTGACCACGGTCTCCTCCACGAGATGCAGGCCGTGCTTCAGGAAGAGGTCGTAGGTCTCGTTGATGCTGCCGGCCTGAGAGTTGTCCATGGGGACGAGTCCGAAGTCCGCCCTGCCCACCTCGACCGCTTCGAAGACCTTCCTGATGGACTGCAGGGGAAGATGCTCGGAGTCGGGAAACGCAGCGAGGGCGCCCTCTTCCGAGTACGCCCCCGTCTCGCCCTGGTAGGCGACGATGCGCGCGTTCATGGTTTGGATGCCAGGTGCGATCTCTGCAGTTCGTCGAGCATCATGCGAGCAGCCCTGAGGGCTGCGGTCGGATCGGCCAAGCCCGTGCCCGCGATATCGGGGGCCGAACCGTGAACCGGCTCGAACAAGCCCAGACACCGAGTGGGGCGAGTGCCAGCATCTGGGTGCAGGTTTGCGCTCGCCGCCGTACCCAGCCCATCGCCCAGCCCGGCGGCGAGATCGCTGAGGATGTCGCCGAACAGGTTGTCCGTCGCGATCACTTCAAAGCGAGACGGATCGCGCGCCAGATGGTAGGCGCATGCATCCGCGTGCTCATAATTCCACTCCACCTCGGGAAACTCGGCCGCAACCCTGCCGGTGACCTCGCGCCACAGCGATCCTGCGTGCACGAGAACGTTGGACTTGTGCACGAGGGTCACCCTTTGATGACGCTTGTGCGCATAGTCGAAGGCGAATCGCAGGCAGCGTTCGACTCCCTTGTCCGTGTTGACGTTCACCTCGTTGGCAACGCCTCCCTCGCGCCCTCCGACGCCCGAGTAGGGGCCCTCGGAGTTCTCTCGAACGATGGTCACTCCGAGCTCGGGAAACGGCCGCAGATTGACGTAGAGGTCCAGCTCCTTGCGGAGGCGGAGCAGGATCCCTCGTTCCAGGATTCCATCCGCGACGCGCGGGTCGCCGACCGCGCCGAAGAGCAGAGCATCGCGGTTCCCGATGGCGGACACCTCCTCGTCCGAGATCAGGATTCCCTCGGCGAGATAGCGCTCGGCCGATGCCTCGATGACCACGTAGTCCAGGTCGATCGGGAGCTGGCCGAGGGCGGTCTTGACGACCTCGGGCCCTATCCCGTCCCCCGGCAGCACCGCGATCCGAGGTTTCAGGCTGCGTTCCTTCGGCGCTTGACCCACTCGGCGAGTCCTCCGCAATCGACGATCTCGAGGATGAAATCCGGCAACGGCTCCGGCTCGAACGTGGCTCTCCTGGTGAGGTTTTCTACTACGCCGTCGGCCACGTCGATGACGAGCTCGTCGCCGGTCTCGGTTACCTCGACGAGCTCCGGACACGTAAGGATGGGCAGACCCGTGTTAATCGCGTTGCGGAAGAAGATGCGTGCAAACGATGAAGCGACCACCGCCCCGACTCCGGCTCCCTTGAGCGCCACAGGCGCATGCTCGCGGCTCGAACCGCAGCCGAAGTTCGATCCGGCCACGATGACATCACCGGGCTGCACCCCCGATGCGAAGCCCGGATCCAGGTCCTCGAGTGCGTGGGCGGCCAACTCCGCGGGATCCGTCGTCGTCAGGTAACGCGCGGGGATGATGACGTCGGTATCGACGCTGTCGCCGTACTTCCACGCTCTGCCCCTCATCCCGCCACCAGCTCTCGGGGCGCCTCGGAGCGAACCTCGGACGGGTGCGCGATCGTCCCCGTGACTGCCGTTGCCATCGCCACCGCCGGATTGGCGAGGTAGACCTGCGCCGACGGATGCCCCATGCGCCCGACGTAATTCCGATTCGATGTCGAAACGCACACCTCATCGGGCCCGAGCACTCCCATGTGCGCGCCGAGGCATGCGCCGCAGGTGGGCGTCGACACACTCGCGCCGGCGCGCGCGAAGCGATCGAGCAACCCCTCCGCGTTCGCCTGCTGCCAAACCCTCTGCGTGGCGGGGATGACCATGACACGCACGTGCGGCGCGATGCGCTCGTCGCCGAGGACGTGGGCGGCGATGCGCAGGTCCTCGATGCGCGCATTGGTGCAGGAACCGATGAACACCTGGTCCACCGGCACCCTCTCGATCTCGCCCACGGGCACTGCACGGGAGGGAAGCGAGGGCCGCGCCACCATCGGCTCGAGCGCCGCGACGTCGATGTGCACCTCGTCCGTGTATTCGGCGTCCTCGTCCGACGCCAGCTGCGGCCAGTCCCGGTGGCGGCCCACTGCGGCCTGACGGCGGGCGAGGTAAGCCGCCGTGGTGCGATCGGGCGCAATGATCCCCGACTTGGCACCCGCCTCGATGGCCATGTTCGTGAGCGTCAGGCGTGAGTCCATCGAGAGTTCGGCGAGGGTGTCGCCGGTGTGCTCCATAGCCATGTAGCGAGCCCCGTCGTCTCCGATCGCGGCTATGACCGACAGGATCAGGTCCTTGCCGACGATCCACGCTGGCACGGCACCCGAGTACACGACCTTCAACGACTCGGGGACTTTGAGCCATATCTCCCCCGTCGCCATCACCGCCGCCAGGTCGGTGGAACCCACCCCCGTCGAGAAACAACCGAGCGCCCCGTAGGTACACGAGTGTGAGTCGGCGCCGATGACGACGTCACCGGGAAGGGTGAGCGCCTCCTCCGGAAGCAGGATGTGCTCGATCCCGCCGCGTCCCACCTCGAAGAAATGCTCGATGTCGTGTTCGAGTGCGAACGAGCGCATCCGAGTCATCAGATTCGCCGAGGCGATGTCCTTGGCGGGAGCGAAGTGGGACGCAACGAGAGCGATCTTCGAGCGATCCCACACCGTCTCGGCGCCCATCCGAGCGAACGCATCGGCGGCGGCCGGCGCCGTGACGTCGTTCGCCATGGCCAGGTCGACGCGGCACATGACGATTTCGCCCGGACGCAGGTCCTCTCGGCCCGAGTGCCGGGCCAGAATCTTCTGCGTGATCGTTTGTCCCATCAGCGGACGCTCTCCACGAGAGGCGATGCCTTCTCGCGCGCTCGCAAAGCCAGCAGGCGGTTCACCGCGGAGAGATAGGCGCGGGCGGAAGCCTCGACCACATCGGTGGAGACTCCCCTCCCGGTCGTCCTGCGCACTGGCTCTTCGCCCGATCCGGTCGTCGCGAGCACCAGCGTTACGTCTCCGAGCGCATCGATTCCTCCGGTCACGCTGGAGACGTTGAAGGACTCGAGCCGTGCCTCGATACCAGTCGCACGCTGGACGGCTCCGCAGGCGGCGTCGATCATCCCGTCGCCTATGGCACTCTCGTCGATGAACTGGTCACCGCGTTGCAGCCGCACCGTCGCCGTGGGGGCAAGGTGAGTGCCGCCCGCAGCCTGAACCGAGACGAGCTCGTACTCGTCTGCCTCGGATCCGATCTCCTCGGCGACGATCGCCTCGAGATCGACGTCGGTGATGCGGATCTTGCGATCCGCCAGTTCCTTGAAGCGGTCGAAGGCCCTGGCGACGTCCTCGTGCCCGAGAGCGAAACCGAGCTCCGCCAGAGCGTTGCGGAAGGCGTGCCGGCCCGAGTGCTTCCCCAGCACGATGCGCGAGCCGTCGAGGCCGACGTCGACGGGATCCATGATCTCGTAGGTGGTTCGCTCGACCATGACGCCGTGCTGATGAATCCCCGCCTCGTGGGCGAAGGCGTTCGCACCGACGATCGCCTTGTTCGGAGGCACGGCGTATCCGGTCAGCATCGAGACGAGCCGCGAGGTCCGTGCGATCTCCTTCGTATTGGCTCCCGTGGTGACGCCCTGCCGGCTGCGGCGGGTCCGAAGGGCCATGACGACCTCCTCGAGCGAGCAATTCCCCGCCCGCTCACCGATGCCGTTGACCGCTACCTCCACCTGGCGCGCCCCGGCTTCGACTCCGGCCAGGGCGTTCGCGACCGCAAGTCCCAGGTCGTCGTGCGTGTGCACGCTCCAGGTCACGCCGTCCCGATCGATCTCGCCCATGACATAGCGGAGCAACTCCGCATACTCCTGCGGCATGCAGTAACCGACGGTGTCGGGAAGGTTCAGCGTCGTGGCCCCCGCATCGGCCGCGGCGCGAAAGACCGCCGTCACGAAATCGGGATCGGTTCTGGTCGCGTCCTCGCAGGAGAACTCGACATCGTCCACCTGTGAGCGCGCCCGCTCCACTCCCGAGCGCGCCGCCGCGAGCACTTCGTTGCCCGTCATGCGCAGCTTCGATCGCATGTGGATCTCGCTGGTCGCGATGAAGGTGTGGATCCGAGCGCGCTCGGCCGGGCCGACCGCCCTCGCGGCGCGATCGATGTCGGCGTGCTCCACGCGCGCGAGACCGGCGATCACCGGGCCCTTGACCGAGCTCGCAATGGCCCCAACGGCGTCGAACTCGCCCGCCGAGGCGATCGGGAAACCGGCCTCGATGACGTCGACACCCAGCCGCGCCAGTTGTTCCGCTATCTCTACTTTCTCTTTGAGGTTGAGCGAAATTCCGGGGGACTGCTCTCCATCGCGCAGGGTGGTGTCGAAAATCCTGACTACGTCTCTTCCGGGGTCTGAATCCAAGTCATCATCTCCCTGAGCCCACTCCCGACCTCCTCGATCGGGTGCTCGGTCTGACGGCGACGCTCTGCGTCGAGAACGGGAGTCCCGGCGCGGTTCTCGAGAACCCACTCCCGGGCGAAGTTCCCGGAGCGAACGTCGTCGAGGATCGCGCGCATCGCCTTGGCGGTCTCGTCGGTTACGACCCTTCGGCCGCGAGTGAGATCGCCGTACTCGGCGGTGTCCGAGATGGCGTGCCGCATGTGCGAGAAGCCGCCCTCGTAGAGCAGGTCGACTATGAGTTTCAGCTCGTGCAGGCACTCGAAGTAGGCGATCTCAGGCTGGTAACCGGCTTCGACCAACGTCTCGAAGCCGGTCTGAATAAGTCGTGACGTCCCACCGCACAGCACTGCCTGTTCGCCGAAGAGGTCGGTTTCGGTTTCCTCGGCAAAGGTCGTCTCGATGACGCCCGCGCGCGTGCACCCGAGTCCCTTTGCATATGCGAGTGCTCGATCGAGGGCGCGACCGCTCGCATCCTGGTGCACCGCCACGAGCGCGGGTGTCCCCTTGCCCTCCTCGAAGGTCCGGCGCACGAGGGGTCCGGGTGCCTTCGGCGCGATCATCACCACGTCGTTGTCGGGCGCCGGCCGAACCTGTCCGAAGTGGATCGAAAAGCCGTGCGCGAACAGCAGCGTCGTGCCCGGAGGCAGGTTTGGCTCGATGGCTTCCGTGTACGCCGCGGCCTGATGCTGGTCCGGTAGCAACACCGCGACGACGTCGGCGTCCGCGATCGCCTCGTTGACGCTCGCCACCCGCACGCCGTCGCCCTCGGCTCTGGTCCACGAAGCCGAATCCTTGCGAAGTCCGACGACCACGTCGTGGCCCGAATCCCTGAGGTTCAGCGCATGAGCACGGCCCTGCGATCCGTAACCCAGCACCGCAACCCGCTTGCCGCCGATGGCCTCGGATGTGGCATCGCCTTCGTAGTAGATCCTTGCTGCCATGATCGGTCCTCTCTGTTCGGGAAACCTCAAGAAGCGGTATCGATGGGCACGGGGTGGAGCGTGGGAGCCTTCAGACCCCTGCGGCCCCGGGCGAGCGCGATCCGGCCGGTGCGAACCAGCTCGACGATGCCGTGGCCCTCGAGCAACGCCTCGAGTGCACGGACCTTGTCGGGCGATCCGGTCGTCTCGACGGTCAGCGTGGCGTCGTCCACGTCCACCACCTTGGCCCTGAAGATCTCGACGATCTCGAGCACCGCGGCCCGGTTGTCTGCGCCGGCTCCGACCTTGATGAGGGCCACCTCGCGCTCCACGGCCGAGCCAGCAGGCAGCTCCTCGACGCGGAGCACGTGGATCAGTTTGTGGAGCTGCTTCGTGCACTGCTCGACGGGCCTTCCGTCGGCGGACAGAACCACGGTCATGCGGGAGACATCCGGATTCTCCGTCTCGCCCACGGCCAGTGACGTGATGTTGAAGCCTCGCCTGGCGAACAGTCCTGCCACGCGCGCCAGCACGCCGGGTCGGTTCTGAACGAGGATCGACAGCGTGCGCGAGGCGATCACGACGCCGCCCTCTCCGCAGGTTCCTCGTCCAGCGATGTTTCGCCCTCGGGATAGGGCCGTCGATTCGGTCCGACGATGACGTCGTCGTTGGTCGCGCCCGCGGGGACCATCGGGAAGCACATCTCGCCCGCGTCGACTCGAAAATCGATCACGCAGGGACGATCCTCGACGTTCATCGCTTTGTGGATGACGTTGTCGACATCGTCGATCGTGTCGGCCCGGAGACCGACCCCGCCGTAGGCCTCTGCGAGCTTCACGTAGTCGGGCACCTGAGGCAGATGCACCTCGGAGTAGCGTTCGTCGTAGAAGAGCTCTTGCCACTGGCGCACCATCCCGAGGTGGGAGTTGTTCAGGATGGCGACGGTGAAGGGGATCTTCTCGAGGGTCGCGGTGGCGAGCTCCTGCGCGGTCATCTGGAAGCAGCCGTCGCCGTCGATGGCGACGACGCGCTCTTCGGGTCGTCCGACCTTGGCGCCGAGGGCGGCCGGTACCGCGAAGCCCATGGTGCCGAGGCCTCCCGAGGTCACCCACGAATAGGGCTTGTTGATCCGCATCATCTGGGAGGCCCACATCTGGTGCTGACCGACTCCCGTCGCGATGATGGCGTCGCCGCGCGTGACCTCCTCGAATCGCTCGACGACGAACTGAGGCTTGAGGGGCCCATCGTCCGACTGCTCGTAGGACAGCGGGTAGTCGCGCGACCACCTGGCAACCTCCGCGTGCCACGGAGCGAGATCGACGCGCCCGAACGCGGAGTTGTGGTGAAGGACCGCTTTGGACAACTCGACGATCACGGACTCCGCGTCGCCCACGATCGGCACTTCCGCAGCGCGATTCTTGCCGATCTCCGCGGGGTCGATGTCGGCGTGAATCACCTTGGCGTTGGGCGCGAAACCGTCGAGACGCCCGGTCACGCGATCGTCGAAGCGGGCACCCAGGTTGATCAATAAGTCCGAACGCTGCATGGCGGTGACGGCCGCGTAGTTGCCGTGCATGCCGGGCATCCCCAGACAGAGGGGGTGACTGTCTGGGAATGCGCCGCGTGCCATGAGGGTGGTGACCACGGGGGCACCAACCGCTTCCGCGAGCACCAGCAGCTCGTCTGCTGCACCCGCCTTGAGCACTCCGCCCCCGACGTACAGGACCGGTCGCCGGGCCTCTCGAATCAGCTCCGCGGCGGCGGCGATCTGCCTGCGGTTGGGACGGGTGGTGGGTCTGTAACCGGGAAGGTTGACGTGATCGGGGAAGTCGAATCCCGTGGCGCTCGTGAGCACGTCTTTCGGGATGTCGACCAGCACCGGTCCCGGCCGGCCCGTCGCCGCGATGTGGAAGGCCTCTGCGATCGCGGTGGGAATCTCGTCGGGATCCATGACCTTGTACGAGTGCTTGGTCACGGGCATGGTGATGCCGGTGATGTCGGCCTCCTGAAACGCATCGTTGCCGATGGCCGCGCGCGGCACCTGTCCGGTAATGGCGACGACGGGAACCGAATCCATGAACGCGTCGGCGAGGGGAGTGACGAGGTTGGTGGCGCCGGGACCCGAGGTCGCGAAGCACACCCCGACCCTCCGGGTCACATGGGCATATCCCTCGGCGGCGTGCCCTGCCCCCTGCTCGTGACGCATGAGAATGTGCCGGATCGAGGAATCGAGGAGCGGATCGTAGGCGGGAAGAATCGTTCCGCCGGGAATCCCGAACACGACCTCGGTTCCAACCCGCTCGAGTGACGCAATGAGGGACTTTGCGCCCGTCATCTGATTCATCGGCGGGGTCGCTTTCTCCTGATCCGGATCCGCTTCATGGGCCGTTGGCTCCGCCGCTTGACGGGGTCCGGGTTGCGACGCGGAACCTGTAGGAGTAAAAGCCCAGTCGGTACAGCGC
>JBOGWW010000355.1:0-7057 GCA_050693655.1 Actinomycetota bacterium
GCCGCGCGGCGCGGCGTAGTGCCCATTATTGGTGGCGACCGCCGGAACGCCCGAGTCCTTGGCCACCCCCAGCAGGCGGTCCCGCAGGGTCCGGTGGCCGTAACCCCGGTGGTCGAAGACCTCGATGCGGAAGCCGTCGCCCAGCTCGGAGCGCAATCGCAGGGCGGTCTCAACGGCCTCGTCGACCCGGCCCGAAGCCGCCTGCCGGGCGACGAGACCTCGCTCGCAACCCGAGAGCACGAACAGACCCTCGGCTCGTTCGAACAGGTCCTCGTAGGTGATGCTCGGCTTGCCTCGTTTTCTTTTTGCGGTCTGGCCGAGCCCATCCCGCGCATTGCTGAGGTGGCCCCTGGAGATGAGCCGGCAGAGGTTGCCGTAACCGGTCGCGTTGCGGGCGAGGGCGGTGACGTGATGAAGCCGGTCGTCGGGCCGCTTCGTCTCGTCGGAGTCTCGTTGCTCCGGCTCGAGCGTCAACTCGGCGCCGTAGAGCGGCTTGACGCCGGCCCTTCGGGCCGCCCGGGTGAAGCGGACGGCTCCCAGCAGGGAGTCGTGATCCGTGAGCGCGACCGCCTCGTAGCCCCGGCGGGCGGCCATCTCCGGAAGCTCCTCGGCCGATATCGCACCGTCGAGCAACGACCAATTCGAATGACAGTGAAGCTGCACGAACCCGCTCATCGGCTACGGGTTCAGTCCCAGATGCGTGCCAGGCGCCATCCTCCTCGAACTCGATCGCGATAGACGTCGTAGACCGCACCGCCGCCGAGCAGGAAGCCGTCGGCATCGACCTGGCCCGAACTCGTCGCTCCCGAGGGCCGCGCCAGCACGCGGAAGAACTCCCTGTCGGTGACCTCCGAGCTCGCCCACCACTGCCCCGCCTCGCGCCACGACTCGAGCCGCTGGTCTATCTCGTAGCGTTTGCCACGCCAGGCGAAGGCGACCGGCGCATCGTCGACGATGGGATCCGCCGTCACCTCGATTGGTTCGTCGTACCTCTTCGTCACCCAAGCGACCCGCCCCTCGACCCATCCGTCTGACGCAAAAGAGCCCGGGAGGACTCCCACCCCGCGAGTCCATCGGGCCCCGTCTTGTTCCGCGTCCGACTCGAGGGGGCCGGACGGGGCCGGGGAGCCCGTCCGGCAGACCGTGGGGAACGGCCGGAACCACCTCGATATCGAACGTATGTTCGATACTAGAGTCAGCCGCTCCTACCGTCAAGGGGCGCGCCCCCGGGCCTGCAAAAAACTCGGCGAGTTACTCGAGCAGCTCCAGGTACTTCGCTCCGGCCCCCGTGCTGTAGAGGACTACCGGGGCGCGCAGCGCGTCGTCGCGGGCCAGGCCTTCGGCTGCAACCAGCGTCGCGGCTCCCTCGGGACAGGCGAAGACGCCCTCGGTCGAGGCGAGATCGCCGACGGCCGAGCGAATGGCTTCTTCGCTCGCGGCCTGCATGGAACCGCCCGAAGCCCGAACCTCCCTCAGCACCAGCCATCCCTCCGAGGGAGCGGGCACGCGCAGGCCCGCGGCCCTGCTGGTCGACTCGGTTTCCCAGGGAGCGACCTCATCGGCCCCCGCGTCGAAGGCGCGCACGATGGGTGCACAGTCGGCGCTCTGGACGCCGACGATCGCGGGAGCCGGGCCACCGCTCCAGCCCAGCTCCGTGACCTCCCGCGCCGCTTTCGCCAGGGCGATGGCTGCGACGCCGCCACCCACCGGGAGTATCACCGACCCCGGCATCGTCATCGACGCTTCGTCGCCCAGGCGATCGAAGAGTTCGAGCCAGGCGGTCTTCTTGCCGTCGACGCGGTAGGGCTCGTTGAAGGTGGTGGCCAGCCAGGCCCCCGAGCTCTCCGCGAGCTCCTTGGCGCGCGCACCCGCGTCGGCGATCGTCCCCTCGACCAGCTCGAGCTTGCCTCCGGCCAAGGTCACCTCGGCCTTGTTGAAGTCCGGCGCGGAGACCGACATCGTGACGGTTATCTCCACCCCGGCGCGCGCCGCGTAGAGCGACCAAGCTCCCCCGGCGTTGCCGGCACTCGGCATCACCACCCGGTCGACTCCCAGTTCGAGCGCGCGCGACAACCCCACGCAGGCTCCCCGCGCCTTGAAGGTCGAGCCGGGCAAGGGGGCATCGTCCTTGATCCAGGTCTCGACCCCGAACCGATCCGACAGTCGCTCGCAGAACAGCAACGGCGTTTCGACCTCGCCGAGTGATACCGGCGGGCCCTGGAGCGGAAGCAGCTCCTGGTAGCGCCAGGGGCCGGGCGGACGAGCCCTGACCTCGTCCAACGACACGGGCGCGGAGAGGTCGTAGCGCGGGAGCAGCGTCCCTCCGCACTCGCAGCGGTTTTGAAGCATGAATGCGTCCATGCTCGAGCCGCAGCGCGCGCACTGGAGATCCACCAGTCGGGAACTCATAGGACCACTCCCATCACGAGGACGCCCAGCCACACCAGAACGGTGGCATAGGTGTGATCGAGACAGATGCGTAAGTCGATCGCGGTCCCGCCCCGAGCCCTGAACAGTGCCATGGGCAGGGCGAAGAAGGCGGCGAACAAAGCCAGAGGAACGGCGGTGAGGAGGAGCGCCGAGTTGGTCGCCCGGGCGAGCGAGCCGGTAACGACCAACCCCGCCACGATGAAGAGCTGAAGCAGCACCCACGGCATGACCGCAGACAGGCGCGAGGGCAGCTCGCGGCCGAGGATGCGCACCAGACCCTGCCAGACGAGCCAGGCGATGCCCCAGTCGAGCGCCACGGCTCCGACGATGATCAGCGCTTGCGCCATCGCACCTCCCCCATCAGCTGAAGTACCACAGCCGGGCGCTCACCCATTGAAGGGGAAAACCCAGCACCTCGGCGACGCCCCAACGCTGCTCGGTCCCGAAGCCGAGCGCGTAGGGCCCCTCCAGAGTCTCGTCGTCCGCCCCGACGGCCACCAGATAACTCCCCTCTTCGGGCAGCGTGAGGGTGGAATGAGGCTCGCCGGGCTCGGCGTAGCTCCAGTAGTAGCTCTGGGTGAAGCCCTCGTAGAGGCTCGCGGGCGCGGCCGACGCCGGCGCTCGCTCGCAGCCCCGCGCGTCGATCGGCAATCCGCGGCAGTCACCGGTGAACCCCGGCCCGGCCACGATCACCTGGGGCCGGAAGTCGCGCAGCTCCTCGCGCTTGGGGACCAGGATCTCGAGGGTGACGGTTTGACCGGCCCTCCCCTCGAAGCGGAAGTAATCGGTCTGACCGGCATCCAGCCGGCCGAAGAAGGCGCGCGCGCGCTCGATGTCGTCGATCATTTCGGCTCTCTCGGGATGGTCGATGCCGGCGACGAAGAGCGGGTAGTGCGAGGTGGTTGCCAGCGCGAGGGTGGCTATGAGCGCGGCCACCCACAGAAGCCGGTGCCGCACGATGATGCTGGCTCAGACAAAGCCGAGAGCGGATTTCGCCAGCGGCGTCATCTTCTCGGGAGTCCACGGCGGTGAGAAGACCATCTCGGCCGTGATCTCGCCGATGCCCTCGATCGGAGCGGTCACCGACCTCATCTGCTCCTCGATCATCGGCCCGATGGGACACCCCATCGTGGTCAACGAGTACTCGATATGAACGTCACCGGAGTCGGCGACCTTGATCTCGTAGACGAGACCGAGGTTGATGATGTCGATGCCCAGCTCGGGATCGTCGACCGCCTTCAGCGCCTCGGTGACCTCTGTTTTGATGCGTTCCTGATCGCTCACAGTTCTGTTTCCCTCTCGCTGCCCCCGCAACGGGTGGCTTCGCTTTCGCCGACGCGCCCCGTCGCCGTCGGGTGATGCACGCGATCGTCGAGACGATCGCTTCCTCCCTACTGTAACGACTGGGAGCCGCCCGAGATTCCGCTGGGCTAGAGGTCCAGGCCGAGCAGCCGGGCGGCGTTGTTGTAGAGCACGTTATCCCGCTGAGCTCCCTCGAGCCCCATCTCGTCGAACTCGTCCAGAATCCGGCCGGGATCCAGCATCGGGTAGTCGCTCCCCCACACGAAGCGCTCGTTGAGCCGCCCCCTGCAGTCGCGCTTGACCTCGGGCGGGATGTACTTCGGCCGCCAGCCGGAGAGATCGACCCAGACGTTGGTCTTGTGCATGGCGCTGGCGAGCACCTCCAGGTGCCTGGGATAGCCGAAGTGCGCCATGACCACGGTGAGCTCGGGGTGGCGGGCCGCGACCATGTCCATCAGCATCGGACGTCCGTAGTCGTAGGCGATGCCGGAGCCTCCCGCGACCCCGGCCCCCAGTCCCGTCTGACCGACGTGCACGACGATGGGAAGGCGATGACGCTCGCACACCTCCCAGATGGGGTCCCAGCGCTCTTCGTTGGGATAGAACGCCTGCACCTGCGGATGGATCTTCAAGCCCTTGAGGCCGAGCTCACCGATGGCGCGATCGAGCTCCTCCGCCGCATCCGGCTTGTGAAAATCGACCGAAGCGAAACCGACGAACTGCTCGGGGAACTCGGCACAGATCTCGGCCACGCGGTCGTTGGTCAACGCGGGCAGTCCCGTGGCGGTCTCTGCATCCCACGCGAGCAACACGCCGAGCAGGTCCCACTGCGCGTATTCCTGGGCCATCTCCTCGGCCGACCGAACGCGCACCTCGCTGCGGAAATATTTGGCCGTGACCTCGAGCATCGGCCCGATGGAACCCTGTAACCATTCATGGGTCGAGGCATGGACGTGAAAGTCGATGGCGCGCGGCACTGCGTTGTACCCCCTGTTCGTCGGTGTGAACGTCGTCAGGGTAGCCGCGCGCCGGAGCACATCTTTACCGGCATCTAGGGGACCAGAATCCCTCTTCCTTGCAACCTGCCCCCGTCGAGGTCCGCTATCGCGTCATTGATCGCTTCCATGGGGTACGTGCTCGTGTGCAGAATTACCTTTCCCTGCGCCGCGAGGGTCATCAGTTCGGCGAGCTCGTTGTAGGTGCCAACGAGATTTCCAACCACATTTATCTCTCGAAAGATCACGGTGTGGGTCAGCAGGTCCAGCGAGCCGCCGTAGCCGACGACGTAGTAGCTGCCCGCGTTGCGCACCATCTCCGGGGCCCTCTTTTCGACCCCCCGCTCGGCGACGAAGTCGATGACGACCTCGGCCCCCTCACCCTCGGTCATCGCCTTCACCTGGTCTATCTCGGTGCCGTCGGCCAGCACTCCGTGGTCGGCGCCGATCTTCTCGACGAGCTTGAGGGCAGGCTCGGAAGTGTCGACCACGATTACCTCGGCAGGCGTCAGCGCTTTCAAACACTGGATCGCAATGTGCCCGAGGCCGCCGGCGCCGATCACGACGGCGGTCGTTCCCGGGTAGAGGAGCAAGGCCGTCTTCTTGACGGCGTGATAAGCGGTGAGCCCCGCATCGGAATGAGCGGCCACGTCCTTGGGTTCGAGGCCCTCTTCGAGCTTGATGAGATTGCGCGCGCCGGTCTTCATGAAGTCGGCGAATCCTCCGTCGACTACCAGGCCGGGAAAGACGCCATCGGCACAGTGCATGTCCTGGCCCAAGCGACAAGCGCGACACAGTCCGCAGGTGACCAGGGGATGGAGGATGACTGCGTCCCCGACCTCGACGTTGTTGACGGCCGAGCCGATGTCCTGCACCCATCCGGAGTTCTCGTGGCCGAGAGTGTATGGAAGCTCCAGGCCGGCCCCATCCTGGACCTCCTTCCAGTCACCGTCACGGATGTGGATGTCCGTGCGGCACAGGCCGGCCGCCCCGATCTTCACGATGACGTCGTGGGGGCCCGTAATGGTCGGTTCCCCGACCTCGTCGATGCGGAGGTCCTGGTCGTAGTCGTGTAGTCGCGCAGCCTTCATGCACTTACCTCCTCTGAGGATCCGTAGCGAGTTGCGAGCAGTCCCTTGCAGAACGACGCGTTGGTTTCGAGGCTCAGACCAACGGTCCGAGCAAAGCGAACGTGCGCCTCGATCGAATGGTCCGGTGGGACGCGACCCGCCGCGTCGACCAGGAAGGGTTCCTCTCCAGATGACCCTAGTCCCAGCTCCCTCCGACGCGCGAGATACGCGCGGGTGTCCTCACATTCCGGCAGATCGGCCAGGCGCAGCGAAGCCAACTCGGCTGCGGTGAAACCCCTCTGGGCGAGCCCGGCGCACAAGCGCCCCTGGCGCGCGAGAAAGGCCTTCGCTTGGAACAAGCGTCTCAGCTCGTCGAGCTCTTCAGTGGCCTCGCCGGGAAAGCTCTGGACGAAGCCAAGGCCTTCATGCACTCCGGAGTTGATCTCATTGCTCGCATGATGATCGACCAACGAGACCTCGGCGCGCTCCACTCCTGGTACCGCTTCGAGCGCGGTCAGGGCGTCGGAGGTCATCAGATACGCGAAGTTGGGGGCGCAGAAATATGTCGGCAGACGAAGGCGTACGGATACCGAGTGCTCGAAGATCTCCGTCGACGCGACGAAGCCCAGCTCCGTAAGCGGCTCATCGAGCTCAGGATCACGTACGGTTCCCAGAGCCTCGAGCACGTGATCCATCTGAGGTCCGGCCGAGCCCGCCCCGCGTTCGCTCACGCGGAGACCGCGGGGGCCCGATCGTCCACCGTCTCCTCGACCGAGGGCCGAGGAATCTCGGCGGGCACCTCGATGTCGTAGAGCTGGGCCATGTTGAGCCCGAGTATCTTGCGTTTGATGTCCGGCGTCAGCTCCCCGTACTCCGGAACCAGGTCCTCGGGCATCTGCATATCGACGAACTGCTCGACGAGCCACTTGGGCGACCACAGCGCGTAGTCGCTGGCGAACGTGATCTTGTCCTCCCCCAGCCAATAGAGCATCTCGCCGAGCCACTTGGCGAACTGGCGGGGCCGCGTGTGGATGAACGGAATGACCACCGCAAGGCCTCCCCATACGTTTGTCTCCTGCGTCGCTATCCAACAGAAGTCCTCGAGTCGGGGAAGCCCGCAGTGTTCCACGACGAACGTCAGTTCCGGGAAAGCTGTGGCGGCGCCGTCGACGTCTGCGACATCGAAGGAGTCCCGGTTGAGGGGCCAGATCGTGGGGCCCTTGTGAACGTGGATCTTGGTTACGCCGAGTTCTCTGCACT
>JBOGWW010000356.1:0-2553 GCA_050693655.1 Actinomycetota bacterium
AAAGATCGGGTCCCGGAAGATGTCGGTGTACTGCTCGAGCCCGACAAACCGAGGACGCGTCCCGAAGAAGGACCTTGCGAACAGGCTGTCATAAGCGGCGCGCCCGACGGGGACGTACACGAGCACCGTGACGAGGATCAGCGCGGGAAGCAGGAAGGCGACCGCGAGGCGCCACTCGCTGGACGACGCCCTCGCAGGACGCCGTTTACGCTTTCGTCGGAGCGCGTCGGCGGTCAGGCCCACTGGCTCACCGGGAAAACGCTATCCAAGGGCCTCGATGTCGCTGCAGGCTTGTGCGGTCGCGTCCTCGACGGACCCGCCGTCGAAGATGGTCTGGGTCATCTGCTGCTGGATCGTCGACAGCTCCAGGTACTGTGGCGACAGCGGCCGGGGCCGCGCCCTTTCCAGGTGCTCCATGATGACGTCGGGCTTCTCGCGGTTGTCCTGCAGAAAGATCTCGGCCGCATCGGTGTTGGCCGGGATCAGGTCCACGACCCGACCGTTTACCTCCGGGTCGGTCAGGAACTCGATGAACTTCCACGCCGCGTCCTTGTTCGGGGAGTCCTCGTAGATAACGAGGTTCCATCCACCATAGGTTCCCACCGGTTCGCCTCCGTCGGGTGCCGTCCCGGCGACGAATCCCCAGTTCAGTTGGCTGTCCTGCAGCGTCGGCTGCTCTAAGGCTGGCCACCACTCCAGGCCGAGCGATCCGTTCAGGAACAGCTCGCGCATGTCTTCATTCGTGGAGTTAAGGATCCCCGGCGGCGCGTATTGCTGGAGGTCCTGCAGGTAGGTCAGCGCCTCAACGGCCTCCGGCTCATCCAGTGCGCACGACCCGTCCTCGTTGAGCACCGAGCCGCCGTTGGAGTAGATAAACGAGTCGACGACGACGACGATGCTCTCGTACTGCTGGCCGAACAGGCCGACCCCGAACTGGTCGCCCTTGGTCATCCTCTGTGCCGCGTCCATGAGCCCGTCCCACGTCGTCAGCGACTGAGGATCCACGCCCGCATCATTGAGCAGCTGCTGGTTGTAGTAGGTGAACTGCCACACGTCGACGTTGAAGGGGATGCCGAACACCTGGTCCTCATACAACGCGGAGTCCCACGCGCCGGGAAAGAAGTTGTCCTCTGACACGGAATCTGATCCGGCGATGTAATCGTCGAGTGCAACGACCGCTCCGCCGGCGCCAAAGGCGGGGTTCCAGATCTGGTCGACCGTCGAGATATCGGGCGGGTCGCCCCCCTCCACCGCCAACTGCAGCCGCTGCTGGTACTGGTCGTAGGGGATCGTCTCGACCTTGACGTCGATGTCTGGGTTCGCGGCCTCGAATTCCTCGACCGCGGTCTGCTGGAACTCGCTGAGACCGGATTCCGACTGCTGGTTGTCCCAGAAGACGAGCTGCGCCTTACCGTCCGCGCCACCGCCGGCGGCGGGCTCATCGTCTGACGAGCACGCCGCGGCGGCGAATGCGACCGTGACAGCGATGGCCACGAAGCGGATGATTCCTTTCATGAAAGCCCCCTTTTCCCCACGTGATGATCAGTGCGTCCCAAATGGGAACGCGGTGAGCCAGGCCCGCGTATTGGCCTGGGTATCGGTTCGAAGCGTGTCGGGATTGAAGCCGCGCTCGACGCCGAGGTAATAGCCGAGAAGCTGGAATACCAGCGTCATCGGGATCGGAACGATCAGCTCGGGAAGCTCCGGAATGAGCCCGATGTGGTGACGAGCATCCTTGGCCAGCCGCCGCGCGCCGTCGTCTTCGGTCCACGTGACCGCGATCGTCGGAGAGGAGCCTGCGTTTGCCGCCCGTACGGCGTCCTCGACTCGCTCGTTCGGCGACCCCGCAGCCTCGATCGCAACCACCGCGCGCTCGGGCGCAACCAGAGAAAGGGCGTCGTGGTGGAAATCCCCGGTCCTGTACGCCTTGCCGATAAGGATCGACTGCTCTTCGATCTTCAACGTGCCCTCGCGGGCCGAGAAGTAGTTGGGACCGGAGCCGACCAGCAGCCACGACGTCGCGTCCTTGTACGACCTGGCGATGTCGTGCACCCGATCCTCGTTGGTGTCGAGGAAGTCGCGACCAACGGTCGGGACGCGCTGAAGCGCCGATTCAACGGCGTCGAATTCGGTCGCTGAGAGCCCCCGCCTGCGTCCGATGGCCGCGGCGAGCATCGTCTGCATCAGGATGCGCGTGCTGATCACCGATGTGCATGGTCCGCACTCCTGGCTCGTGACGTAGGTGAGTGTGAGCCCGCTGGCGCGGGCGACCCCGGTGGCCTCGGTGTTGGTGACCGCAAGCGTCATGCATCCCTTGGCCGCGGCCGCGTCCATCGCCTGGACGGTCTCGATGCTCCCCCCCGTGCCGGAATGTCCGATGACGAGTGTCGACTCCGGATCTACGCTGGGGAAGTAGTTGGCGAGCTCGAACGACTCGATCGCCCTCGTATCGACGCCGGCGAGGCTCGGGATCGTCGTCTCACCGTGAATGGCGGTGAAGAAGGCGGAGCCGCATCCCGTCGTGATCACCTTCGTGATGCCGCGCCCTACGAT
>JBOGWW010000357.1:0-4583 GCA_050693655.1 Actinomycetota bacterium
GCCGTCGAGGACGAAGTAATACTTCACGTCCCCACCATCGACATCGGTCACGACCTGCTGCAGCTTGGCGGATTGACCGCTTGCCGCCGACTTGAAGTCCTCGGATGAGTTGAGCGCCTTGGTCATCGCCTCGGCCCATTCCTGGGACAGGAATTTCACAGCCACCGTGATGCCTCCTCGATTTGAGTGTGAGTATTCGCTGGCCGCGAAACATACCCTGTAAGCAATGCAGCGCACCAACCAAACCGTTCAGCCGCGGCCGGCGGCGACGCTCGTGATTCTCAGGGATTCCCAGTACGGTCCCCAGGTACTCCTCACCATTCGTCCCAAGACGATGCGCTTCATGGGAGGGGCGATCGTGTTCCCCGGTGGGGCGGTCGCGCCCGCGGACCGGGACGTTCGCTGGGAACGCGCTTCCGCACTCGGTCGGGCGGCCGCCGCAGCCTCGCTCGATGCCGAGGACCCCTCGGCCGCACTCGGTGCCCACGTCGCCGCTCTCCGGGAGGCCTTCGAGGAAGTCGGCTTTCCTCCTGGTTCCGGGCCCTTCGAACAACTCGAGCGCGACCTCACGGACGATCCGGAACGCTGGCTGGCACGCTGCCTCGAGCTGGGGCTCGCCCTGGCGACGGATCGGCTCGTGCCCGCAGGGCGGTGGGTCACTCCGCTGGGATCACCCGTGCGCTTCGATACGCACTTCTTCGTGGTGCGCGCGCCCCAGGGGTGGGAACCGGACCCCGATCCCACCGAGGTCGACGGTGCTCACTGGGCGACGCCGGCGGAGGCACTCGCGGATCTCTCGAGGGGGAACGCGATCATGGCTCCTCCGACGATCGAGATGCTGCAACGGCTCGGCGGTCACGACGACGTCGCGACGATCTTGGCCTCTCTCAGCAACGTCGAGTGGCAGTCCGGGGGAGAGATCCTCCGAGCTCGCCTCTCGCCGCACGTCGCCGTGGTGCTGGCTCCAAACCCGGGCATCATGACCGGACCCGGCACCAATACCTACGTGGTGGGTTCGGGGCGGACGATCGTCATCGATCCCGCAGTCGACGATGAAGCATTCCTCGATTCGATGCTGGAGGTCGCGGACGAGGTCGTTGCGATAGCAGTGACCCATCGCCATCCCGATCACACCGGCGGAGTCGCTGCGCTCGTCGAGCGAACGGGAGCGCCGGTGCGGGCCTTCGGGCACGCACCCATCGACGGGATTGAGGTCGAATCGCTGGTCGAAGGCGACGTCATGGCCGCCGCCGGTGCGAGCCTGCGCGCGCTTCACACGCCCGGACATTCCTCCGACCATGTCTGTTTCGAGTTGATCGGTACGAAGAGTCTCTTTGCGGGGGACAACATCCTGGGCGAGGGCACTGCCGTGATCGCGCCACCCGATGGGAACATGCGCGACTACTTGTTCAGTCTTTACCGGCTGCGCGGTTTGGACTTGGAACGCATCTATCCGGGACACTTCCGAGCGCTCGACGGCGGAACCGCCGTGATCGATGGTTACCTTGCGCACAGGGCGGAGAGGCGCCGGGCGGTGCTTGACGCGCTCGATTTCCCCGCGACCATCGAGGCCATCGTGGCGCGCGTCTACATCGACACCCCGGAGAACCTCCACGCCATAGCTCACTACCAGGTCGAGGCCATGCTCGAACTCCTCAGAGAGGAGGGGATCGTCGACGAGGCCGACGAAGTGTGGAGAAGAGTCAACTATGACGATGAAACGTAGAGAAGTGACCGATCAGCCAACTAGAGTGGAACGGGGTTGACTCGCAACCGAGATGGAGCTTCATGATCTCCAGAGATCGACGCAGCGTTAAACGGGGGAGTTGGGGGTGGGCACTCAACGTCGCCGAGGTCATTGCCTGGGGCACCGTCGCACTGCTTGCCTTCATCGTCCTGATCTCCGACCTTCCACGAGACGTGAGGTTGGCGAGTCTCGCCACCACCGTCGCCCTCGCCGCATGGGTTTGGACGCTCTTCACCTTCCTCGTTGAACGTGCTCGAGTTGATCGCAGGATCGGGGTTCTCGCGGGCCTGGTGACCCTTGGCTTCGGTGCGGCCATGTTCGGGATCCTGCGCGGCCACGTCCCCTCCATCCAGCTGGCGCTCGTTGCCGCGATCGTCGCGACCGCGATGCTCAGCAACCCGGTCGCGGGTTTCGGAATCGGAGCTGCCGGCGGAGTTGCCTACTGGGTCGTTGCGGGTCTGTCGGGAGGATTCCCCGAACTCGGCACCGGATTGCTAAACACGGGCGTGTTCCTTTTGTCGGGATCCATTGCGGGTCTCTTTGCGCGCGAGGTTCGAAAGCAGTTTCACGGCCAGCAGGAAGAGCACCGCCTCGCGACCGCCGTTCGGTACCGTCTCCTCGCGGTCGTCGACGCGGTGGATGAGGCCATCGTCTTCAGAGATCGGCAGGGTGCGGTGCGAGTCATCAACCGAAGGGCGGGCGCGCTGTTCGGGGTCGATCCGGATGACTTCTTGGGGTTGCCGGGGGCCGAGTTGCTGCGCACCATCGCTCGCCGCACAGAGGATCCCGAAGGCTTCATGGAGACGTTTCAGGAGCTGCGGGACGATCCCGAAGGCGAGCTGCGCTCGACCATCGACCAGATCATGCCCGAGCGCCGCCGGCTGCGGCTCTTCTCGGGTCCCACCTTCGACGAGAGCGGAACACTCGTCGGACGCATCGACGTCTACACCGACATCACCGAGGCGGCGAGCCGCGCCGCGGAGATCGAGCGCTTGTACGACGAGGCGCGCAAGACGGCGGAGAGCTATCAGCGCAGTCTTCTGCCCGACGGAATGCCGAATCTCCCGCGCGTCAGCATGGTGGCGCGTTACATTCCGGCCGCGGGGAGTCGGGCGGTCTGCGGAGACTTCTACGACTTCATCTCGATGTCCGACGGCAAGATGGGCATCACGCTGGGCGATGTTTGCGGGATCGGCCCGGCCGCGGCAAATGGCTCTGCTCTCGCGCGCTACACCCTGCGTACCTTCCTGAGCGAGGACCCGGAGCCCTCGGCTCTGTTCGAGCGGATGAACGCTCACATCTCGCAACAGATCGATATCGATCGGTTCATCCGGCTGCTGTTCGGAGTCCTCGATCCCGAGCGCGCGACCTTCGACTACGTCAATGCCGGTCACGTGCCTCCGGTCGTCTACCGGGCCCGTTCCGGGGAGGTCGAGTGGCTCGACGAGGGCGGCATCGCCATGGGCGTGGAGGACGACGCCGAGTACAAGGTTGGTCACATCGAGCTCGATCCCGGCGACATGCTCGTGCTGTACACCGACGGAGTCACCGAGGCCCCGCGCGAGGCGAGACCCTTTGGCCAAGGTCGCTTCATGGATCTCGTGCAGCTCTACGGGATGGGGACACCGGGCGAATTGGTCCAGGCTCTCCGGCGCGGAGTGGATGCATGGGTGGGAGAGGGGGATCTGCGCGACGACCTCGCTCTGCTCGTACTCCAGGTGGTGCCGGACGCGACCCTCGAGGAGCCCGAACGAGAGATCGTGGTGCCGAACGAGTCGGCACGTCTCGGCGAGATTCGCAGGTTCGTCAGTGCCTTCCTCGTCGACATAAGGGCCCCCGTCGAGATCAGCCAGGACGTTCTCCTCGCCGTGGGGGAGGCCGCCGCGAACGCTGCCCGCCATGGGCGCAGGGCGCAGGGTCGGAGCGAAGTGCGCGTCGGGGTCAAGCTCGACGGGACCGAGGTGGTGGTGACGATTGCCGACGACGGCCCCGGCTTCGACATGGAAGAGGTCGAGACGCGCGAACGAGACCGCTTCGCGGCCGGGGGCAGGGGCCTATTTCTCATGCAGCAGCTGATGGATTCCGTCATCTTCGAGACCTCGCGCCAGGGCACGAAGGTCGTGATTCGGCACACCGTCTTTCCTCCCGGAACCCCGATGAGCCCGGGTGTGGCCCGCGCGCTCCACCCCTCCTCCCAGAAGCGCGATACTTGACCCGACGGTCAATTACCAGGGAGCGACGTAGGCGGAGGTTTTGGTATGGCTCGTGAGGCAGTGATCGTGGAGGCCCTGCGCACACCGCTGGGCAAGCGCAACGGCAAGTTGAGCGGTTGGCACCCCATCGACCTGCTCGCGGAGGTGCTGAACGAGACGGTCGCGCGCTCGGGCATCGACCCCGGGCTCGTGGACGATGTGATCTGCGGTTGCGTGAGCCAGGTCGGCGAGCAGTCGCTCAACGTGGGGCGCAACGCCTGGCTGGCGGCCGGGCTGCCGGAGGAGGTGCCCGCCACCACGGTCGATCGCCAGTGTGGCTCGAGCCAGCAGGCCGCCCATTTCGCAGGGCGTCATCGCGGGCGCCTACGACCTGGTCGTGGCCTGCGGGGTCGAGTCGATGAGCCGGGTTCCGATGGGCTCCAGCGCGCAGGCCCCCGGCTTTCCGTTCCCCGACAGCCTCATGGGCCGTTACGAGGGCGGGCTCGTGCCGCAGGGGATCTCGGCCGAGATCATCTCCGAACGATGGGGCAT
Organism: Actinomycetota bacterium; assembly: GCA_050693655.1. GTDB lineage: Bacteria > Actinomycetota > CADDZG01 > CADDZG01 > WHSQ01 > WHSV01. The sequence continues at coordinate 4,492 of JBOGWW010000357.1, forward strand.
CACCCGTGAGGACGCGGACCGCTTCGGGGCCCGCAGTCACGAGCGGGCGCTGCTTGCGACCGAGGCCGGCGGTTTCAAGAACGAGATTCACC
>JBOGWW010000358.1:0-7151 GCA_050693655.1 Actinomycetota bacterium
GCCGGACCGGGCCGGATCGGTGAGGGCCCCCAGACGAGGTAAAGCGGCAGAAACGATCCGCTTTGGCGCGCTTCGTCGTCCACAATAGCCTTCGGACGTAGCCCCACCCGAGATCCCGACGAAATTCTTCTCTCCGCCCTTCTACTACACCTGTCGGAGCCGCTATAGTAACAATCGGACTAGTCCTAACTGAACTATAGGCCCGGCAGGAGGCGAACTTGCCCGAGAAGCTCAGCACCACCTCATACGCGATTCTGGGGCTGCTGACCTTTGGAGAGATGTCGGGCTACGACGTCCTCAAGCTCGTCGAGCGCAGCATCGGGCACTTCTGGTCCCCCGCCAAGAGCCACGTCTACACGGAACTGAGACGGCTCGCCCGACTGGGCCTGGCCAGCGAACGCCGTGTTCACCAGGAACAACGCCCCAACAAAAGGCTCTACGCGCTCACCGACGAGGGTCGCCGGAGCTTAAAAAGATGGCTGACCGAGGGGCCCTTCGAACCGGATCAGGTGCGCAGTCCCTTCACGGTGAGGTTGTTCTTCGGCAACCTCGTGCCAAAGGAGTCGGTCGTCGCTCGAATCGAGGAGCTGCGCCGCAATGCGGAGCAAAAACTCGCCGGCCTGCGCGCAACCGAAGCCAAGATCGAACACGACGAGGATCGTTTCTTTCCGTATCTCACCCTCAAGGCCGGGCTCGCGCACAGCGAGGCCGAGATTCGCTGGGCGAACGAGGCCCTCGACGCCCTCAAAGAAAGAGAGGACGCATGACGGCGATTGCGCCAAGTGAGTCCGGCGCGCGCCCGAGCGCCGAAGCAACGAGGATCCTCGAGTGTCGCGGGCTCGAGAAGTCCTACGGCGATCGTCGGGCCGTGGCCGGCGTTGGTTTCGAGATCGCCGCCGGCGAGACCTACGGTCTGCTGGGACCCAACGGAGCGGGAAAGACGACGACGATCTCGATGATCTGCGGACTGCTGGCGCGCGACGAGGGCGAGGTCACGGTGGACGGCCGACCGCTCACGACGAGCAGCACGGATGCCAAGTCCGCAATCGGTTACGTACCTCAGGATCTTGCGATCTACCCGGATCTCACCGCGAAGGAGAACCTCACCTTCTTCGGACGCCTATACGGAATGCCGCGCGGAGATCTCAAGCGGCGAAGCTCCGAGGTCTTGGAGGTCACCGGACTTGCGGATCGTGCGGAGGAGCGCACCAGCGAGTTCTCCGGCGGGATGAAGCGACGCCTCAACATCGGAATCGCCCTGCTTCACAAGCCCCAGCTGCTGGTGCTCGATGAGCCCACCGTCGGCGTCGACCCCCAGAGCCGTAACGCCATTCTGAGCAGCGTCGAGACCTTGTCCGAGGCGGGAATGGCAGTTCTCTACACGACTCACTACATGGAAGAGGCCGAGCGGCTCTGCGATCGAGTGGGGATCATCGACGAAGGCGAGATCAAGGCGGAGGGAACGCGCCGGGAGCTGGTTGCCATCCTGGGCGAGCGTGACCGGGTAGGCCTCGACGCCACGGGCGATATCGCCGGCGCGGTGCGCTCCTTGTCCGCGCTGGACATGGTCGAGGAAGCAACGAGCCGAGAGTCCGGCCTGGATCTGATTCTCGGCAAAGCGAGCCGCCACCTTCCGCAGATCCTCGAAGTGGTCGCGGAAGCGGGAGCGGAGGTCACCAGCGTCAACGTCGTGGAGCCGGACCTCGAAGCCGTGTTCCTGAAGCTCACCGGCAAAGCGCTCAGGGACTGACCATGAGGAGAGCGCTCGTAATCGCATCCAAGGATCTGATGCGCAGCGTGCGAGATCGGTCGGCGATCGTGACCGCCGTGCTAGCTCCGCTAGGGCTCGCGTTCATCCTGAGCACCGTGCTGGGCGGTGCCGACGGTACCTCGCTCAACGTGAACTTCGCCGTGGTGGATCAGGACGGGGGGGCCGTATCCGAGGTGTTCCTCGAGGACATCCTCCCGGGCCTCGAGAACGAGGGCGCTGAGATCGTCGAGAGCGATTCCGTGGCAGAGGGTCGTCGCTTGGCCAGGGATGGAGAGGTAGCCGCGACCTTCGTCCTGCCCGAGGGCTTCAGTGATGCGGCGCAGTCGACGGACCCCGCTGCCATAACGGTCTTTACGGATCCGGAGTCGGAGATAGGGGGCCAGATTGCCACCGGCGTGGCGGAGGGATTCGCCGCCGAGCTGAACGCGGTGCGTCTCTCGCTCGGTACGGTCATCGCGGGAACGGGCGGCACAGCGACGCAAACGGAGATAGAGCAGCTTCGCGCCGATGCTTCCGATGCCTCGACTCCCATCCGCTTGACCGAAAGCTCTGCCGGCAGCCGGCAGTTCGATTCCAACACCTTCTTCGCTGCGGGGATGAGCGTGTTCTTCCTGTTCTTCACCGCTCAATTGGGGGCGGTGAGCCTCCTGCAGGAACGCAAGGAAGGGACCCTCGCCCGCTTGCTCGCCGCACCGGTGAGCCGCGGTGCAATCGTGGGGGCCAAGGCCATCTACAGCTTCGTCATCGGTGTGGTGAGCATGGCCATTCTGATCGTGGCCTCGCATTTCCTCATGGATGCCAGTTGGGGTGACCCCCCGGCCGTTGCGGTCGTCGTTCTGAGCGCGGTCTTTGCCGCCATGGGATTGCAATCCCTCGTCGCGACTCTTGCGACGACCGACGAGCAGGCCGCCGGCTACGGCGCCATAGTGGGAGTGACCCTGGGTCTTCTGGGCGGGACTTTCTTTCCCATAGCCCAGGGCGGAGTCATATCCACACTGAGTTTCGCGTCGCCGCATCGTTGGATCATGCGATCCCTGGGTGAACTGTCGGGCGGCGCGGGGACGCTTGCCGACGTGCTCCCTTCCGTCGCCGTTCTGCTGCTGTTCGGGGGCATCACGGGTGCCATCGCGCTGGTCCGATCACGGAATCTGGTGATGACGTGATGAGCAAGGCGTTGTCCATAGCGGCGGTAAACGCCATCCGTTTGGGGCGTGACCGCGTGGGCCTGTTCTTCCTGTTCGTGTTTCCCATCGTGCTGATCCTCCTTATCGGTGTGTCGTTCGGCGAGGGCTTCGAGCCGAAGCTGGGGGTCGTGGCCCCCGACGGCGGAGAGCTCGGAGACGAGCTGGTCGAAGCTCTCGGTGGGGAAGAGGTGCTCGAGATAGAGCGGCTCCCCGACCGAGGGTCGCTGGTCGATGCCGTGGAACGTGGCGAGGTCGACGCCGGCGTGGTGATTCCGCCCAATTACGATTCCGTCCTACGAGCCGGAGACGAAGCCACGGTCGAGTACGTCTCCCCCGCCCGAACGACCACGGCTGCGATTCGAACCACGGTGAATGCCGTGGTCACCGAGAAGGCCGCCCGTGTGAGGGCGGCGTCGTTCGCGGCCGACCGCGGAGCGGGAGGCTTCGACCAGGCTGCCGAGGTCGCACGGTCCGTTGCGAGCCAGACTCCCGCCATCGACGTCGACGTTCGGAGCGAAGGGGAGTCGACCTTCGCAGGACTGGGACAGTTCGACCTGGGGGCCTCCTCGCAACTCATCCTGTTCATGTTCGTGAACTCACTGGGCGCCACGGTGGCGCTGATCCAGAGCCGCAGGCTCGGGGTTTCTCGCCGGATGCTGTCCACGCCCATGACCGCCGGAACGATCGTCGTGGGAGAGACGCTCGGTCGCTTCCTCATCGCGATGATCCAGGGTGTGTTCATCATCCTTGCGGCCACTCTCTTGTTCGGCGTCGAGTGGGGTGACCCCCTTGCGGCGTCGGTGCTACTGACTGCTTTCGCGTTGGTGAGCACGGGCGCGGCCATGTTGTTCGGCGCCATTCTGTCGAACGAGCAGCAGGCGGGAGCGCTGACACCGTTAGGTCTGGGGCTCGCCGCACTCGGGGGATGCATGGTTCCGCTCGAGATCTTCTCGCCGACGATGCAGACGATCGCCCACATCACTCCACATGCGTGGGCGGTCGAGGGCTTCACCGAGCTGATTCGAACCGATGCCGGGATCGCCGACGTCGCCCTACAGATCGGGGTGCTGGTGAGCTTCGCCGTAGTGCTGTTGGGCGTCGCCTCGTGGCGACTGCATCAGACCATCACTCGCTAACGGGGAAGGATGGAGGCCCTGCCTCCTACTTTGGGTGCCAGCGCGCCATGTGCTCGGCGTGGGTCCCGAGGCAGAAGTCGAGGTCGGGGTGGTGCGCCTGCACGTAGTTGAGGATCATCAAGGAGGGCACCGTTCCCGGCCACTTCCCGAAGGTGTCGAACACGTACTGCGCTTGAGTCGCCACGCACGCCTTGAACCCGGCGGAGTGAACCTGGGCACTGCCTCGGACTCCCGGACTGTCGCTCCAGGCTCCCGGAGTGCCGCGGTTGAAGGGACCGCCCGATCCGAACTTGCGCTCGGCGAAAGCCTCTACGGCCGCCGCCATGTCCGGATGGTGCGGCGGACACATCGCCTCGAAGACACCCTCGAGCCCGGTGGGGTTCGGGGTCGACCAGCGATCGTCGGTGTCGAAGCGGAAGCCGAGTCCGGGCACCTCGGGATCGCCCGATGCGCCCAGCATCGTGAAGCGATCCACGCCGTCGAACATCCAGCCGCCCGAACCCATCGCCTGAAGAGTGAGAACCCTCGCGTAGCAGCTCGTCGCCAGCTCCGCGACCGCTTCGGACAGCATGTACTGATCGATGAACGTGAGAGGTAGTGGCTCCTCGAGACCGACCAGCCCGCCAAACTCTGCCATGCCGGGGATCTTGCGGTCGTTGACGTCATCGTAAATGCAGTAGCCGTTCTGCGCGAGGAAACAGAGTCCGGCGATCGCCTGCTGTGCGAGGTCGGCAACGGGAATCACGAGCAGCGAGCCCGGCACGTTCACGCACCACGTGTTGTGTCCTTCGAGATAGGGCTCTTCGCGCTGCTCAAGTTACCGAGCAGCGGCCTGTAAAGCGACGGGGACAAGCTGCGCGAAGCCCGACGCACTTCGCCAAATCACCGCTGAGCTCTGCTGCTCCCCCGACTAGGTCGAGGTAACCTCTCCGCCGCGGAGCTTGGCGACGAGTTTGCCGAGCTCGCGTCTCTCTGCGGGAGCGAGGCCGAAGAGCAGATAGGCCAGCGCGAAGGCCACCGTCCCCACGAGCCCCGTAACGAGCAGGTCCACGAGGAAGCCGGCCGTAAGAAGCGTATGCGTGAGCCACATCACGCCTCCTCCGACAAAGGTGGGCAGCACGAGCCGGAGATACTGCCGGTCGTAGGGCCAGATGCCGACGAACCTGCGGACGAGGGCGAGGCGCCACCACTTGCTCGCGGCGAAGGTGGCGGCGTTGGCGATCGCGGCCCCCTCCATGCCGTAGCGAGGGGCCAGCCAGAAGGCGAGTCCGAGATTCAGCGTGATCGAGCCCGCCTGAACCACCAGATCCCAGCCGGTGCGGCCGACCATGATGAGCACGAAGCCGACGCTTCCCGTCGCGACGTTGATGAACTGCCCCAGAATCAAGATGAGCAGCGCCGCCTCGCCCCCTTCAAACTCGGCACCGAAGATCTGCAGGATCTCGCCGGGCGCAACTGCGAGTAACAGAAACACCGGCATCGTGGCGGCCAACGTCCAACGGGTCAGCGTCTTGTAGAGCCCGTCGAGACGCTGGGTCTCACCCCGGTTGTGCAGGTCGGCGACGAAGGGACTGAACATCAGGGCCACCGAAGTCAACAGCAGCAACAAGACCTGGCCCGATCGCAGGGCCGCCGAGTAAACACCCACCTCCACCTCGGTCGCATAGCGGGTCAGTACGAACAGGTCCGTCCAGAACAACAATTGGGTGAACAGTGCGGCCGGGGCGCGCGGCCCGGCGTACCGCATCAATGCCGCCAGTGCTCCGCGTGCCAGTGGAGTGCGCTCCCACCCGCGGCTTTCCTTGCGCCAGAACCACCACGACGGAAGCGCAACCGCGAGCCACGATAGGGAGTAGGCGAGTACCGCCATCCGCGCGCTCTGTTCGAAGCGCCACAGAGCGAGCATGAACACGATCCAGAGCACCGGTTGCCCGGCCCAGAACAGGTACAGCGTGTAGCGCATGATCTTGAGACCCCGCGTCGCGCTCAGCCATACGTTCGTGAGCGCCAGTCCGGGAAGCGCAACTGCGGCCGCAATCGCAAGTCCGGGCCGGAACTCCCGGCCGACGGAGAAGACGTCGAGGAACGCATCGGAGAAGACGACCAGCAACAGGCCGATGCCCGATGAGACTCCCAGGGCGATCCAGGTCGCTCGGCCCACGTGCATGCGAATCCTGCCGTAGCGGCGCTCACCGATGTCGATGGCGACGTCGCGCAGGACGGCCATGTCCATCCCGAAGCGGGTGGCAAAGCTCAGCACGAACATCGCCTGGGTCAGCACGGTGACCACGCCGAAGGACGATTCTCCAAGGGTGCGAGAGATCAAGACGTTGGCCACGAACTGGGCGACGCCCGCGACGACGAGACCCACGATGTTCTGGCTCGTGCCCGACAAAATGCTTCGGTAGTCGCCGAGCTCCTTACGTGGAGCGGCGGGCGTCATCGGATCTGAATTGCTCATGGCGGAGGGAGCCTAACGAACAGAGGGGCGTGCACTCGGCACGCCCCTCTTTCACCGCTTCGCTTCTACTTCGGGATCAGGCAGAACATCTTGTAGTCGGCCGGCAGTGGGCCGACGTCCTTCAGGTAAACCGCGGCCTCGGCCGGACTCATGAAACGCCCCTTGTTCTTGGCCTTCTCCCTGCCGGCATCGAAGTGGAAGATGTCGAGCCCGCGCGTGACGTCGTTGCCGTAGAGGTAGAAGTCGCCCGTCTTCCGGTCGATCGACGGAGTCTTGGCCGACCACGTGTCCGAGTCGGGGAACTGGTAGTAGCCGATCTGCTTCATGCCCCCGGATATCGGAGTCTCACCGACCGCCACGCCCACGAGGCCCGAGATGTCCACCACGCGCACTCCACCGTTGTAGAAGGCGATCGTCATGATGCCCTCCCGTTGATGGATGTCGAAGACGTGGGCCGTGCAGCGCATTCCCTCGTCGGTTGCGGGACGCGCCTCGTCGATGTTCCAGTAGCCCACCTTCTCGGGGTTCAGCTCGTTGACTCCGGTGATGTCGTAGACGTGGACTCCGCCGTTCGGGCACTGACCGGTGGGGAGCGCGCC
>JBOGWW010000359.1:0-5644 GCA_050693655.1 Actinomycetota bacterium
GCGGCTCTCGTCCGTGGAAGCGCTGCGCACGACCTGAGACAGTGCCGTTCCAAGCTCCTGGGCTGCCACGGAGACCTCGATCGCCGACCCATCTCCCTCGCCCTCCTCGATCGGCAGTGCCGGGTAGTCGTCTGGCACCAGGGCCTTAACCCTGAACTCACCGCGCCCGGATCCGATCTCGAGCTCGGCGTCTCCGCTCGACAGACTGACCTGTCCCGTCCCGAGACTGCGTGCCATCTCTCCAAACAGGCGCCCGGGCACGATGACGGTTCCCGGCTCGTCGGTGCCGGCCTTGAAGGCGGTTTGCATCGTCAGCTCGAGGTCCGTGGCCGCCACCCCCACGTAGCCGTCCTCTGAGGCGGTGATCCTCAGACCGGACAACACCGGCAGAGTCGCCCGATTGGATATCGCCCGCGACGCGAACTGGACGGCCTCCAGTAAGTCGTCGCGCTCACAGCGGAACTTCATTCAACGCCTCCGTTCTGCGCGGAACGTGTCGTTAGGACAAAGCCTACGTCCGTGCTGTGACAGCTTTGGTTGTTTGGGGTCAACGGTTTCTAATAGATATTGATCTTGTAGCAGTAGTAGTAGGGCCTGTGGACTCCGTGGACAACGCCAGGAGGCGCTGGTGGGGAGGTCTCGAGAGTGGGGGTGGAGCGTGGGATTCAAGTGTTGGTAAGAAGCACGAACTGCGGCCCGGCACAGGAGCGCGAAGAGTTGTTCACGAAAATGCAGGGTTACCGACAGCCGGCGCGCCGGGTTATGCACGCGTCGCACGCTGCCTTACCCGAGTGGTCAGCTCGCGGACTTGTTCGAAGCTGCTCTGTCGTTCCTGCATCTGGCGCCGGATCTTGTTGTTGGCGTGGAGCACGGTGGAATGGTCGCGGCCCCCGAAGCGTCTGCCGATTTCCGGCAACGAGAGGTCGGTCAGCTCCCGGCAGAGATACATAGCCATCTGGCGCGCGTTGACAAGAGGCCGGGAGCGGTTGGACGAGCGGATCTCGTCGGGGGTTATGTCGTAGTACTCGGCTGCTACCGCGATGACCAGATCGGGGGTGACGCGCGCCTCTGCGGCGTTGGGAAGGAGGGACTGCAGGACCCCCTGGGCAAGCTCCAGCGTCGGTTCGGAACTGGTGAGCGAGGCGTAGGCGGCAACTCTGATCAGAGCCCCCTCGAGCTCGCGGATGTTGGTTTGGATGCGGCTGGCGATGAAGTCCATTACCTCCGGCGAGACCGTCAGCCCGTCGGTTTCGGCCTTCATCTGAAGGATGGCGATGCGAGTCTCCAGGTCGGGAGGCTGGATGTCGGTTATCAGGCCCCACTCGAAGCGAGTGCGGAGCCGCTCCTCGAGCGTGGAGATCTTCTTGGGAGGCCGGTCGGACGTGATTACCACCTGACTGTGGGGATGAAGCGCGTTGAAGGTGTGGAAGAACTCCTCTTGGGTCCGCTCCTTGCCCTCGAGGAACTGGATGTCGTCCACCATCAGCAGATCGACGGCCCGGTAGCGGCGGTGGAACTCGGTGATGGTGCGGCGCTGGAGGGCGAGGATGAACTCGTTCATGAATTGCTCTGTCGTGACGTAGCACGCTCGCAACGCCGGATGACACTCGCCCACGTAGCGCCCGACGGCATGGAGCAGGTGGGTCTTGCCGAGCCCCGAGCCCCCGTAGATGAACAGCGGGTTGTAGGCCTTAGCCGGCCCCTCGGCCACCGCGAGGGCCGCCGCGTGGGCGAAGCGGTTGGACGAGCCGATCACGAAGGAGTCGAACGAGTACTTGGGGTGGAACGCGGAACCCTCGTTCGAAGTGATGTCGATAGTGGCGGTTTGGTGGCTCGAGACCGCGGTCGGCGGGAGGGGCTCCTCGTCCTCCTCGGCGGAGAAGGAGTCTCCGGCCAGCAAGACCACGTCCACGCCCTCGCCCCGGGCGGAGGCCAGGCTCTGGGTCAGGGGCTCGAGATAGCGAGACTCGATCTGCTCCTTGGCGTAGGGGTTCGGCACTCCAAGTACGAAGGTTGTGTCTTCGATTCCGAGCGCCTGGGCGCGGCCGAACCACATGGAGAAGGTGCTCCTGGAGATCCGGTTGCGGAGGAGCTGGGAGGCGTGGCCCCAGAGTTCGGCGGCCCGCTCGGCATCCCCGAGTGTTTGCGTGTCGGAGCCTCTCCACGCTGGATCCTGAGATTCCGTCGCTGCGCCGCGCTCGCGGATCTCTGAGTACGTCGTCACGAGACTCCCCCTTGTTCGTTCGTCGGTTATCCACAACCCTGCGGCCGGCGGTTCGACGCCCTCGCCTCCCCTAAAGAGCAAGCAACGAGACATGCCGAAGCACGAGAGGTAAGCGGAGGAAGCCCAGCACCCCTAAGTCAACAGGGATATCCACAATTGTGGACAACCACTGCGGACGTAACGGGGGTGCGACTCCACCGGAAAAGCGCCGGGGGGAAGTCCCGCGAATCCCTGGCTCGTTGCCCGTGTTACGAAGCCGAAAAGTATCCTACGCAGCGCCTTCGACGGTGCGTCAAGGCCCATGTGGAAAACTCCTTCGCGACCCCGTCAGGCTGCGTTGACGTGGACAAACGCGACTCCGCTATACTCCTGCGACACTCCGGAAATCCCCCGAAGTTTCGCGACCTGCTCTGGTGGCGGCCACGGCGGGAACCTACGCGAGAGACTTGGTGAGGTACCGTGACAAAGCGAACCTTTCAGCCCAACAACCGCCGCCGCAAACGAAAGCACGGATTTCGCGCCCGCATGAAGACGCGCGCGGGACGCTCGATCCTCAAACATCGGCGAAGCAAGGGCCGCGCCCGACTGTCGGCCTAGCCGCGACCTAAAGACCGGATTGCGAGTGAGGAACCCTCCCTCCCTGAGAAGTGGACGTGATTTCCAGCGTGTGCTGGCCGAGGGCGGACGCGCGCGCCGCGACGGGATCCTGGCGGTGGTCGTGCCGAGTGACCAACCCGAGTCGCCGCCGCGCCTGGGCCTGGCCGTGCATTGCAATCGAGGAGCGGTGGCCCGCAACCGGGCCAAGAGGCGCTTGAGAGCGGCCTTTCGAGCCCTGGACCTGCAACCGGGATACGACGTCGTCCTGCGCGCCGACGAGCGCGTGTTGCTTGCCGGCTACGGCGACCTCGTAGACGATCTGCGGGCGGCGTTGACCGAGGCGATCGGGAACCCGCGATGAGCCCCCCGGCCCGGCTGCTCACCGCGCTTTTGGGCGTCTACCGCCGCTTTGTGTCGCCCCTGCTGCGACAGAACTGCCGCTTCCACCCGACGTGCTCGGCCTACGCGCTGGAGGCCATAAGAGTCCACGGAGCCCTGAGGGGGTCGTGGTTGGCAGCCAGGAGAGTAGGCCGGTGCCATCCCTGGTCGCCCGGCGGGGTCGATCACGTTCCGGCCAGGAGAGGCACGTAAATGGGTTTCTTTGAGCTGTTTGCCGGCGCGCTCGCCGCCTTCTACGCGTTGATCCCCAGCTTCGGCGTGGCGATCATCCTGCTGACGATCGCGGTCCGCTTGCTGCTGTTGCCGCTCTCGATCAAGCAGACCAAGTCGATGCGCGAGATGCAGGTCATTCAGCCGGAGGTCAAAAAGCTCCAGCAGAAATACAAGAACGACCGCCAGAAGCTCAACGAAGAGACGATGAAGCTCTACAAGGAGCACGGGGTGAACCCCTTCGGGGGCTGTCTGCCACTGCTGATGCAGATGCCCTTGTTCATCGGGCTCTACCAGGTGGTGCGGCTCAACGTGCAGTACATGGGCTACGAGGTGTCCAGCAGTGCGGCCTCTGGATTCGGGCTGGCCGACGACGCGACCTCCGGGCTCCTTTCGACGCTGGCTCAAAGCAAGCTGGCGCAGGACCTGCTGCATCCCGATACGCGGGAAATCGTGAACCAGTTTCTGCCATCCATGCGCCTGGACTGCTCCTTCCTCGAGGCCTGGAGGGGCGTGGGCAGCGCCACCGTCGATGCCACCTGCGGAAGCGGCACCCCACTCCTGGCGTCGCTTCCCTACCTGTTGCTGATCGCGCTGATGGGCTTCACGACCTACTACCAGCAGCGCCAGCTCATGACCAGCCGCGGACCTCAAGACCAGCAACAGCAGCAGATGCAGATGGTCATGCGCTTCATGCCGCTGCTGCTCATGGCCTTCGCCATCGGCATCCCGATAGGGCCCGGGTTCCCGGCCGGCGTCGTGCTGTACTGGGTCACTACGAACTTCTGGACCATCGTGCAGCAACGGATCATCCTGGCGCGCCTGGGTCCCGGGCCCCAGGTGGGCGCGGCGGCTAAGTCAGGCGCCAAGGGGAAGGACCCAAAGGGGAAAGACGGCGACGCCAAGGCCGAGGGCAAGAAGACGGGCTCCCCCTCGCCCAAGACCTCGAAGCCGAGCGGCAAGAAGAGTCAGGGGAAACCGTCGGGCGGGAGGAAGTCGACCGCGGGGACCGGACCGGGCAAGAAGAAACGGAGACGATGAGCGAGACCGAGAAGCCCGAACAGGAACCGGTCGCGGAGACGGAGGGCGACGTCTCGGCGGAATCGGCGGCGGCCTCCGAGCCCGCGGAAGAGGTCACGGCCGAGACCATCGCGCACACCGGCAAGGAGTTCGTGGTCGGCCTGCTCGCCTCCATGGAGCTGGAGGCCGAGGTCAGCACGAGGTTGGAGGACGATCGGGCCGTCATCGACGTCACGGGTGACGATCTGGGGGTGCTCATCGGGCGCCGGGGTCAGACTCTGGACGCGCTCCAGGAGGTCACCCGCACGGTGGTGCAACGCCGTTTGCGCAGCCGGGTGCGCCTGCTGGTGGATGTGGAGGGCTACCGCTCGCGCCGCCGCGAGTCGCTGACGGAGTACGCCCGGTCGATGGCGCGCCGGGCGATAGAGCGCGGCACCGAGATCGAGCTCGAGCCGATGAACGCCTACGAGCGAAAGCTGGTACACGACGCCGTGGCCGAGATCGAGGGCGCCTCGAGCTACTCCGAGGGCGAGGAGCCCAACCGCAAGGTCATCGTCCGCGGCGACTGAAGCGATTGGGTCGCTCAACCGCTCTCGTCAGACCTGTCGGTGCCCCACTCAGGCTGGTGACACGACTCAAAACCCCTGGTCAGGCCACGAACCCCGAGAAACATCGCCGGCCCGCGTCATGAGTGCCGAGGCGCTGGCCGCCTACGCCGAACTCCTCCGCCGCTGGGCTCCCCGGGTCGATCTGGTGGCGCCCGGCGACCTCGACCGGCTGGAGTCCCGCCACATCGCCGATTCCCTCAAGGCCCTGCCCGTGGTGAGAGCGGCCCCTCCCGGTCCCGCTCTGGATGCCGGGTCCGGAGCCGGTCTTCCCGGGGTTCCGCTGTCCCTCGCGGACCCCGGTCGCCTCTGGCGGCTGCTCGAACCGCGCGCCAAGCGAGCCGCCTTTCTGGACGAGGTCGTGCGCGAGCTCGCTCTCCATGCCGAGGTGATCCGCAAAACCACCTCCGAGGCGGCCTCCGACCCCCTGCTGGCGGGGCAGCACGCCGTGGCCACGGCGCGCGCCCTGGCGCCGCCCCCGACCGCATTCGAGTTGCTGCGACCGCTGATGACCCCGGACGGGATCCGGATCGTGTGGGTGGGCGAGGGGGCAGAGATTCCCGCGGATGCCGAAAGAGGGCCGCGCGGG
>JBOGWW010000360.1:0-2194 GCA_050693655.1 Actinomycetota bacterium
TTCTGGCGCTTCAACGTCGCCTACATGCACCAGATCTACTCGGACCAGCCGCTTTCGGGTGCGGGGATGTGGAACTCGATGGACTACCGTCCGCTCGAGGGCTTCCTGCTCGCCATCACTCCCTTCAACTTCACCTCCATCGCTGGCAACCTGCCCACGAGCTGTGCGCTGATGGGCAACGTGGTGCTGTGGAAGCCGGCGCTGACCGCGACCTACTCGAGCCAGCTCTTGATGGAGTTGCTCATCGAGGCGGGCCTTCCTCCGGGCATCATCAACTTGCTGCACGGCGACGGTCCCGTCGTGGGCGACGTCGCCTTCAGGCACCCCGACTTCGCCGGACTTCACTTCACAGGCTCCACGAGGGTCTTCAAGCACCTATGGGGGGAGATCGCGGGTGGCCTCGACGGCTTCAGGAACTACCCTCGGATCGTCGGCGAGACCGGGGGCAAGGACTTCATCGTGGCGCATCCCTCCGCGGACACGCGGCAATTCACGACCGCGGTCGTTCGAGGCGGTTTCGAGTATCAGGGCCAGAAGTGCTCCGCGGCCTCGCGCATCTACGTCCCCGTGAGCCTGTGGGACGAGGTGTCCGAGCAGCTCGTCGCCGAGGTCAAGACCATCCGGATGGGCGACGTTTCGGATCTCCGCAACTTCATGGGCGCGGTCATCGACGACCGCGCGCTGGCCAAGCACCGGGGCGCCATCGACTTCGCCAAGCGCTCGCCGAACGCCGAGATCATCGTCGGTGGGGGAATCGACGATTCCGAGGGCTACTTCGTCGAGCCCACCATCATTCGGACCGACGACCCCGACTCCAAGCTCCTAAACGAGGAGTTCTTCGGGCCCATCGTCTCCGCCTACGTCTACGACGACTCCAAGTTCTCCGAGACGCTCGCGCGGGTGGACGCCACGAGCCCCTACGCGCTCACCGGCGCGATCTTCGCCACCGACCGCGGCGCGGTGGCCGAGGCGCGCGACGGGCTTCGCTGGGCCGCCGGCAACTTCTACATCAACGACAAGCCGACCGGCGCGGTGGTAGGGCAGCAGCCCTTCGGAGGCGCCCGCGGCTCGGGGACCGACGACAAGGCGGGCTCGATGTGGAACCTGATCCGCTGGGTCGCCCCCCGCACCATCAAGGAGACCTTCGATCCCCCAACCGATTACCGCTACCCTTACATGAACGAAGCCTAGGCCCGCCGGAGGAGAGTCGGGGGGCGGAAGTTGCGGCCCGTGGACGCTTGCTCGCCAGAGGGTGACTGGACGTCCGCGCTCCGGCTAATTTCTCACGACGCGGAAGCTGAGACTGGTTCTGGGTCCCACCTCTTGGACGTCGATCTTCTCGAGCTGAACGGCCTCGACGTCCTCGAGAAATCGGAGGCCGCCGCCCAGCACCACCGGCATGACGTCCACGCGTAACTCGTGCACGAGGCCCGCTCGCAGGAGCTCCTGCACCAGGCTGGCTCCTCCCACGACCTGCACCGCTTGGTCCCCGGCCGCGGCCTTCGCCTGCTCGACCGCCGACGCGGTGTCATCGACGAATGTGAACGTGAGCCGTTCGTCCTGCTTCGGCGCAGTCTGTGGGGGATGGTGCGTCAGCACGAAGATGGGCACCTGAAACTCGTAGTTGCCGACATAGGAGTCGGGGTCGCCCATCTCGAACGTCCTTCGTCCCATGAGGACCGCACCGGTCCTCTCGATCTCGGTGTTCATGTAGGAGGTGCCGCGAAGAGCCGTTAGGTCGGGATAGAGCCGACCGACACTGCCGTTGCGGTCGGCCACGAACCCATCGAGCGACATGGTCATCCCTGCAATAACCGTTGCCATCGATTCTCCTCTCGGCGCGCTTGTCTCCCAGCCGGACCGTGCGGGCCTCTTTGCCCCCTTTGTGACCCGGTTCACGAGCGCTTGCAAATTACAGCGATTTTCGGGGTCCCTACCCTTGACTCTCGCCGGAGACATGGGCGTAATTACATTTCCGTAGTTCTACCAGATGTTGTGCCGCCTTCTCGAATCCGCCCCACATCTGGTGCTTCTGAGGACTTCAAAGCGGAACACGGACCGGTTCGAGATGGTTGAATAGAGAGGCCGGAGAGCCCGGCCCAGAAGGGGGTTATCGGCGTGTCGCAGGCGACCACATCGCAACTCGGAATCGACTCCGAGTTGCGAATAAGGCGGTATTTCACCACCGAGGGTG